>JAKAZN010000510.1 GCA_021815835.1 Pseudomonadota bacterium | reverse complement strand
CCGGCTCCCGATCTGCCGCCGGGGATCGTGGCTCTGGCCGATGGACCCGGCTGGGCGCGCGTGACGGTGACGCATGGGGCGCGCGTGCGCCGGATGCATGTCGGCCTGCGGCTGGTGCTCGACGTGACGGCGGCGCCACCGCTTCCGTTGCCGCCGAGCCCGTTGGTGTCCCGGCGCCGGAGGCCGCTCTCGCGGTCGGCGCCGGTCGCGGGCCGCGGTGCGCCCGGTCGTGCCGGCGGCAACACCGGCGCATCCGGGGGCGTTGTGGTCAAGCCGGCCGCTACCGCCGCGGTGGTGGTCGCGGAGCCGGCAAAGCCACACCCGCCCGTGTCCGCGTTGGTCGCCGGCACGGCCGCGGTGGGTGGTGGGGCGCCGTCGCCTCCATTGCATCCGCGACCGTCCGTGTCCGCGCCGGCTGCTCTCGTCGCGGCATCGCCGCGGCCGAACCAGGCGCTGCCGGTCTATGGCCGTCCGGGAAAGCCCGGCCCGATCGCTCTCTCCGCCCGGCCGGCGGCCCCTCCGGTGGGCAGTCCCGGGGCGATGCTGGTGCCGTTCGAGGCCGGGGTGGGCGCCGCGGCATTTCGACGCGGTGGGCAGGGGGTGGCGGTGTTCGATGCGGCGCGGCCGATCGATCTCTCGGCGCTCGCGGGGGCGAAGGTTTTCGGCGCCGCCAAGGTTCATGTGCTGGCGGGCGGCACCGAACTCACGATGCCTTTGCGCCGGGGCATGAGGCTTGCCCTGCTGCGTCGGAGCGCGGGGTGGCTGATCGTCCTGACCCGCCATTCGCCCGTCGGTCCCGCGATTCGCCCGCTGCCGATCGCCGCCGGTCTGAGTCTGCCACTGGCCGCGCCGGGCAAGACGGTCAGTCTGCTGGACCCGGAAACCGGGACCCCGTTGCTGGTGGGGACCGAACGGGCCGCTCCGGCCGCGCTTCGGGTCACGCATCGGGCGCCCCAATTCGCCCTCCTGCGAAGCTGGCGGGGGGTTGTGGTGGAGGCATTGTCCGATCGCCTGGGGCTGCGCCCCATCGCGGACGGATTTCTTCTGGCCGGGCGCGGAGGGTTGGCCGTGTCGCCGGGCGGGCGCGAAGCGGCGGCGCTGGCCGATGCGGCGTTGCTCACGCGCAGCTTTTACTTTCCCGATCTGGCGACCGCGGCACTGTCCAGCCGGCTCCGCCGCCAGCTTCGGGCCGCCGCAGCCCGCCCGCCGCTCGCGCGTGGCCCGCGCCTGCGCCGTGCCGCGGAAACCATGATCGCCCTGAATATGGGGGCCGAGGCTCATGCGCTGCTGCATCTTGCCGCGTCCGAGGACCCGGGCGAGGCGGCGACGCCCGAGCACGCGGCGCTGGCTGCGGTTGCGGCCATAGAGGCGGGCGCCCCGGCAAAGGCCAGTGCCATCGACGCCCGCTCCTTCCCCGCTACCGACGAGGTGGCGTTCTGGCGGGCCATCCGGCGCGCCCTTCTGAATCCGCACTCGCCCCGCGCGGCGCAACTGCTCGCCACCACCGCGCCGCTCGCCCTGACCTATCCGAGGGCGCTGCGACGAAGCGTGCTTCCGATCACCATCGAGACGATGATCCGCGGCGGCGAGACGCAAGCCGCTGCCCGTATGCTTGCGCGGCGGCCGAATGACGAACGCCTCGACCTCGCTCGCGCCATGCTGGACGCTGCCCAAGGACGAACCGGCGCGGCGCTCGCCATTTACGATCGGTTGCGCGACAGTCCCGACCGGCTGACCGCGTTCCGCGCGGCAACGCGGGCGGTTGCGTTGCGGCTGGACATGCACGCCATCAGTCCGGCGCAGGGCGCGCACAAGCTGGATCAGTTGCGCGACGGCTGGCGGGGCGGCAAGCGGGAGCTGCATCTGCTGGAAACCCTCGCCTCGCTGCGCGCCCGCGCGGGCCAGTGGACCCGGGCGCTTGCCCTGCTCCGCCACACGATCCGTGACTTTCCGAACGCCCGGCCGCGACTGCGCGCGGAGATGCGCCGGCTGTTTGCCGCCGCGTTGGCGGACCCGAAGCTGGATCGCGCTCCGCCGTTGCAATATGTGGCCTTCGTGAACGCCAACGCCGACCTGCTCCCGAAAGGCAAGGCGGGGCTGCCGTTGGCAGGCAAGCTCGCCGATCGTTTGCTGGCGCTCGATCTGCCCGATCAAGCGGCGCCGCTGCTCGCCCGTCTGGCGCGGGAGGCGCCGACCGCATCGGCCCGGGCCGGGTTCGGGGCGAGGTTGGCCGAGTTGCGCCTGGACCAGGGGAACGCAACGGCGGCGGCAAAGGCTCTGGCCATGACGCCGGCTTCCGCCCTTCCGTCCGGGCTGGCGCTGCGTCGGGCGATCCTGGCCGCGCGGATCGACGCTGCCCAGGGACATCTGCCGGAGGCCGAGGCGGCATTGCTGAAATTGAATGCGGCGCCGGCCGACCGGACTGCCGCGGCGATTGCAACCCGAGCCGGGGACTGGAAGGGCGCGGTCGCGGCGCTTGCCGCGGAGGCGGCCATCACCGTACCGCCCTCCGGCAGCCTGCCCCCGGAGCGTCGGCAACTGCTGTTGCGCCTGGCCACCGCCCGGGTGCGCGCGAGGGATACGGCCGGACTGGCGGCGATGCGGGCTGATCAGGCTCGGATGGGCACAGGCCCGCTCGCCGATCTGTTTCGGCTGCTGACCGCGCCGGGGGTGCGTTCGCCGGACCAGATCGCCCGCGCCGGGGCCACCGCCGCCCTGGCGGCCGGGGTGGGACAGGCGTTGCGGGCGGTGCGCTGAGCCCCTCGCGCACAAATTCATGGAG
>JAKAZN010000509.1 GCA_021815835.1 Pseudomonadota bacterium | reverse complement strand
GGCGACCTCGCGCGGGGTGCCGTGCACCACCGGATGGTCGCGAAGCGTGCCGCGGCCGGAGGCTTCCATGAAATCGCGCACCGTCGGGTTCTTCTTGCCGGTCCGCCGCACCACGCGATCGCGCATCCCCTGGATGCCGGTGATGCCGGCGAGCTCCTCGTCGGTGAACGCCTCGTCGATGCCCTTGGTGGCGAAATCGAAATTCAGCACCTCCGACAGCAGCGACAGCCGGTCGATGTCGCGCGGCAGGGTCTCGATCAAGGCGAGCTTGTCCTCGGCCTCGGCGCGGGTTTCCGCGACCACGGGATAGACCGCCATCGCGACCCGCGTGTGATCGGGGTTGCGCCCGGCGGCCGCGACCGCGGATTTGAACGCGGCGTAGTCGGCGCGCGCGCGATCGATCTCGTGATAGGCCACGAACATCAGTTCGCCCCAGCGCGCGGCGCAGGCGAGGCCACGGCCCGACTGGCCGGCCTGGATCAGCACCGGATGGCCCTGCGCGGAGCGCGGCACCGTGAACGGGCCGCGGGAGCGGAAGAATTTCCCCTGGTGGTCCAGCCGATGGATTTTTTCGGGATGGGCGAACAGGCCGGATGCCTTGTCCACCACCAGGGAATCATCTTCCCAGCTGTCCCAGTGGCCGAGCACGACTTCCATGAACTCGTCGGCGCGGTCGTAGCGCTCGTCATGGGCCATGTGCTGCGCGAGGCCCATGTTCAGTGCCTCGCCGTCATTGACGGACGTCACCACGTTCCAGGCCGCGCGCCCGCCGCTCATGAGATCCAGGGTCGCGAAGACGCGCGCGACGTGGAACGGTTCGTAATAGGTGGTGGAATAGGTCGACCCGAGGCCGAGCCGCTCCGTCGCCATGCCCATGACGGTCAGGATGGTGACCGGGTCCATCTTCACGCAACGGATGCCGTTTTCCACCGTGTGGGCGTGATCGCCGCCGAAGCGGTCCGGCATCGCCAGACGGTCGTCGAAGAAGCAGACATGGAACTTGCCCGCCTCCAGGGTCCGCGCGATGCGCTGGTAGTAGGCGGCGGAGGTGAAATCGGGCGCGGCGTCCGGATGGCGCCAGGAACCCACGAAATTGGAGCAGTTCTGGGCCTGCAGGAAGGCCACCAAGGTCATCTGCCGCATCGTTTCCCCCGCCGCATCGCTATCCCCGGGCGGCGCCGGTCCGGGTTCCGCTATACAGGCGCGCACCGGATCGGAGAAGCGCGCCCGGCGGGCGGCCGCTACGCGGCGGCGGGCCGGACCCCCAGGATATGCGCGATCGCGTAGGTCAGGTCGGCCCGGTTCAGCGTGTAGAAATGGAACTCATCGACGCCGTTTGCCTGCAACAGGCGCACCTGCTCGGCCGCCGCCACCGCGGCCACCATGCGGCGGATTTCGGGATCGTCCTCGGTCCCCTCGAACAGCCGCGCGAGCCATGCGGGGATGGACGTGCCGCACGCCGCGCTGAAGCGCGCCGCCTGGGCGAAATTGGACACCGGCATGATCCCCGGCACGATCGGCGCCTCGATCCCGGCGGCCAGCGCGCGGTCGAGGAAACGAAGATACGTATCCGTATCGAAAAAATACTGCGTGATCGCCCGGCTCGCCCCGGCATCCAGCTTGCGCTTGAGATTGTCCAGATCGGCCGCCGCGCTGATCGCCGCCGGATGCGTCTCCGGATAGGCCGCGACCGAGATCTCGAACGGGGCGATCGCGTGCAGCCCGGCCACAAGCTCGGCGGCAAAACGATAGCCCTGCGGGTGCGGCGCGTAGTCCTGCCCCGGCGGGGCGTCGCCGCGCAGCGCCACGATGTGGCGCACGCCCGCCTCCCAGTAGCCGCGCGCGACGGCATCCACCTCGGCGCGGGAGGCGCCCACGCAGGTCAGATGCGCCGCCGGCGTCAGCGCGGTCTCGGCCAGGATGCGCGTCACGGTGGCATGGGTGCGCGCCTGGGTGGTCCCGCCGGCGCCATAGGTGACCGAGACGAAGCGCGGCGCGAGCGGCGCCAGCCGGCGGATGCAGGTCCAGAGCTGGGCCTCCAGCGCCTCGGTGCGGGGCGGAAAGAATTCGAACGAGAGCAGCGGCGGCTCGCCGTCATGCAGCTTCGCCGGCAGCCCGGCGACGCGCGGGCCGGTGAGCCAGCGCGCGAGCGTCGGGCGGGCGGGGGAGGCGTGGGTCATCGCGCCTCCTTGGCCGGATTCGCAACCCCGCGCAAGCCGGCGCGCGCGCGGAACGGAGCCGAAAAATCAGGTGAAACACCGCTGTAACCGAAGCCGTGCGAGATCGGCCGGGTCGCGCCGGACGCCCCGCCGCATCGCCCGCCCGCCCCGGACCGGGCGGCTTCGTCGTCCCGGAGGTCGTCATGCTCAGCAGGACCCGGTCGTGGTTGCTGGCCCACCGCCCGCAAGCCTGGCTGAACCAGCGCGGCCGCGACGCCGAGCAGATCGTGCCACAGGAACGGATGACCCGCATGTATGTCTCCCTGAAGCGACGCCTCTCCGACAAGATCGAGGACGTTCTGGACGAGGCCTGCGTCACCGGCGATCTGCAGACGGCGGAGGAATTGCTGGCCGTGTTGGAACTCATGCATGTCCGCCCGCCGCGGCTGATCGGGCGGGAGCGCCGGTCGGCGGGCGACCGGCTGATCCGGTTCCGCACGGAGGTGGAAACGTTGCGCGAGCGTCGCGCCGTGCGCCGCCGCGGCCTCGATGCCAGCCACGCGAGCCAGGCCCGGGGCTGACCAGGGCCCCGGGGCTGACCAGGGCCCCCGGGCTGACTAGGGCCG
>JAKAZN010000007.1 GCA_021815835.1 Pseudomonadota bacterium | reverse complement strand
CGGCGCGCGCGCGGGCCTGTATGAATGCGCCAATATCCGCGTCCATCCGACCGGCAGCGTTACGGTCTTCACCGGATCGCACAGCCACGGCCAGGGGCACGAGACGACGTTCGCGCAACTGGTGCACGAGCAGCTCGGCGTGCCGATGGACCAGGTCGAGATCGTGCATGGCGATACCGACAAGATTCCGTTCGGGATGGGCACCTACGGGTCGCGCTCGCTCGCGGTGGGCGGCTCGGCGATGGTCAAGGCGATGGACAAGATCATTGCCAAGGGCCGCAAGATCGCCGCCCATCTGATGGAAGCCTCGGTCGAGGACGTGGAGTTCAAATCCGGCGTGTTCACCGTCGCCGGCACCGACAAGTCGAAGACGCTGACCGATATCTCGCTGACCGCCTACGTGCCCCACAACTACCCGATCGACGAGCTTGAGCCGGGGCTGGAGGAAACCGCCTTCTACGACCCGAAGAATTTCACCTATCCCGGCGGCTGCCACGTCGCCGAGGTGGAGATCGACCCCGATACCGGCGTGACTCGGGTGGTGCATTTCACCGCCGTCGATGACGTCGGCCGGGTCATCAATCCGATGATCGTCGAGGGTCAGATCCAGGGCGGCGTCGCCCAGGGTATCGGCCAGGCGCTGCTGGAGCACGCCATCTACGACGCCTCCGGCCAGCTCCTGTCGGGCTCGATGATGGACTACACCATGCCGCGCGCCGACAACCTGCCGAATATCACCGTGGGCAACGAGGTCACGCTCTGCACCCACAACCCGCTCGGCGTGAAGGGCTGCGGCGAGGTGGGCGCGATCGGCAGCCCGCCGGCGATCATGAACGCGGTGATCGATGCGCTGCGCGACTACAATGTGCGGCATATCGAGATGCCGGCCACCGCTCCGAAACTCTGGTCCATCATCGCGGCCGGACGGCCGCGCATGGCGGCCGAATAGCGCAGGGACAGCACGCGATGTACGATTTCGCATACCAGAAGCCCGGCTCCGTCGCGGACGCCGTCAAGGTCCTCGGGGCCGATGCGGAGGCAAAGGCGCTTGCCGGGGGCATGACGCTCATTCCGGTGTTGAAACAGCGCCTGAACCATCCCTCGGTCGTGGTCGATCTGTCCAAGGCGGGGTTGGCGGGGATCACCGCCGGCGCCGGCGCGATCACGATCGGCGCCATGACGACGCACGCCACCGTTGCGCATTCGGCGGACGTGGCGCGGCTGGTGCCGGCGCTGGCGGCGCTCGCGGGCGGTATCGGCGACGAGCAGGTGCGCCATCGCGGCACTATCGGCGGCAGCCTGGCCAACAACGATCCGGCGGCGGATTATCCTGCCGCGGTGCTGGCGCTGGGGGCCACCATCACCACCAACAAGCGCGACATCGCCGCGGACGATTATTTCCAGGGCATGTTCACGACCGCGCTCGGCGCCGACGAGATCATCACGAAGGTAACCTTCCCGGCGGTGGCGCACGCGAACTACCAGAAATTCCGCAACCCGGCGTCGCGCTACGCGATCGTCGGTGTGTTCGTGGCGAAAACCGCCGCCGGCGTGCGGGTCGCGGTCACCGGGGCAGGGCAGGGGGGCGTGTTCCGCCATACCGCGATGGAGCAGGCGCTGTCGGCGAAATTCTCCCCTGACGCGATCGCGGCCATCGTCACACCCGCCGACGATCTGAACGCCGATATCCACGCCAGCGCCGAATATCGCGCGCATCTGATCGGCGTGATGGCCCGCCGCGCGGTGGCCGCCGCGGTGTAACGCCGCAAGCCGCCGTCTTGCCCGTCTCGCATGTTCCCCACCTCTCCCGCGTTCGCGGGAGAGGTCGGCGCGCTTTCCGCACCGGGTGAGGGCGCCATGCCCCCCCTCGACCTCCTTCGCCGCGTCTTCGGCTTCCCCGCCTTCCGCGGCCTGCAGGAACCCGCGATCGCCCACGTTCTTGCCGGCGGCGACGCGCTGATCCTGATGCCCACCGGCGGCGGCAAGAGCCTGTGCTATCAGGTGCCCGCGCTCTGCCGCCCCGGCACCGCGATCATCGTCTCCCCGCTGATCGCGCTGATGGACGACCAGGTCGCGGCCCTGCGCCAGCTCGGCATCTCGGCGGCCGCGTTGCATTCCGAGCTCGACCCGGCGGAATCGCGCGACATCGCGCGCAGCCTGGCCGAGGGCGGGCTCGATCTTCTCTATGTCTCTCCCGAGCGCCTGCTTGCCGGGGGGATGCTCGACCGTCTGTCGCGGTTGAAACTGGCGCTGATCGCGATCGATGAGGCCCATTGCGTGTCCCAGTGGGGCCACGAGTTCCGCCCGGAATACCGCGCGCTCGCCGGGCTCGGTGCGCGGTTTCCCGGTGTGCCGCGCCTTGCGCTGACCGCGACCGCGGACGCGCGCACGCGCGACGACATCCTGGCCGCGCTGGCGATGGACCAGGCGCGGGTGTTCACCGCCAGTTTCCATCGGCCCAATCTGTTCCTGGCCGCGCAACCGAAAGCGGTTGAACTGACGCAGTTGGACCAGCTGCTCGCCCGCCATCGGGGCGGCTGCGGCATCGTCTATTGCGGCTCGCGCGCCAAGACCGAGCGGGTGGCCGCCGCGCTGGTCGCGCGCGGCCATCCCGCCGTGGCGTTCCATGCCGGGCTCGATCCTGACCACAAGCGCGCGGCGGCGGGACGGTTCCGCTCCGGCGAGCCTTTGGTTGTGGTCGCAACCATCGCCTTCGGCATGGGCGTCGATCGGCCGGATGTACGCTTCGTCGCGCATCTGGATATGCCCGACAGCCCCGAGGCGTGGTACCAGCAGATCGGCCGTGCCGGCCGCGACGGCGATCCGGCGGAAACCCTGCTGCTGCACGGCGCGCAGGACATCGCCCAGGCGCGCCACTGGCTCGCGCAATCGACCGCGCCCGAGGCGCAGCAGCGGGTGATGCGCACGAAGCTCGAACAGATGATCGGTCTGTCTGAAACCGTGTCCTGCCGCACCCGCACCCTGCTGTCCTGCTTCGGCGAGGAGCTGCCCGACCCGTGCGGGCATTGCGATAATTGCCGCAATCCACCGCAGACTTTCGACGGCACCACCGAAGCGCGCAAGCTGCTCTCGGCGGTCTATCGCACCGGGCAGATTTTCGGCGCCATCCATCTCACCGCGGTGTTGCGCGGCGAAGCCACCGAGGCGGTGATCCGCCACGGCCATGACCGCCTGCCCACGTTCGGCGTCGGCGCCGATCAGCCGGCGGCGTTCTGGCGGGGTCTCACGCGGCAAATGATCGCGCGCGGGGTGCTGGACGTGGACACGGCGGGGCATGGCGGCCTGTTCTTGAACAATGAAGCGGCCCGGCCGATCCTGCGCGGCGAGGCCACCGTGCTGATCCGCCAGGACGCTCCCGCCCCGCTCCGCGCGCGGCGGGAGCGTGCGCGCGATCGCCCTCGCGCCCCGACGCCGTACCCGGTTTCCCCGCCGGCTTCCTATGCGGCCGAGCCCGACGCGCCCGCCCCGTCGGCGCGCCCCCGGCCGCAATCGGCGCCGCCGCCGGAGCCGGAAAACCTGTTCGAGGCGCTGCGCGCCTGGCGCGCCGACCAGGCGCGAGCGCAATCCGTCCCCCCCTATGTCATTTTCCACGATACCGTCCTGCGCGAGATCGCAGCCGTCCGTCCGTCCGATCTGGACACGCTCGCCGCGGTGAAGGGGGTCGGCGCGTCGAAACTCGCGCGCTACGGCCCCACGCTGCTGGCGCTGATCGCCACGGCGCCGTGACCGCCGATCCCGCCGCGCCGTTCGACCGGCACGCGGTGCGGCTGCACCGGGACCGAGCGGCTGTCCGGCTCGGTCCCGTGACGGGGCTGCTGGCCGAGCTCGCCGAGCGCCTGACCGAGCGGCTGGACGACACCACGCGGCGGTTCACCCGCGCGCTCGATCTCGGCGGCCGCGGGGTGGTGGCGCCGTTGCTGGCCGCGCGCGGGATCGAGACGATCAGCTGCGATCTGTCCCCCGCCATGGCCGCGCGTAACCCGCGCCCCGCGCTGGCGGCGGACGAGGAATATCTCCCCTTCGCCCCTGGGAGCTTCGATCTGGCCGTGGCCAGCCTGTCGCTGCATTGGGTGAACGACCTGCCCGGCGCGCTGATCCAGCTGCGCCAGGCGCTGCGCCCGGGCGGGCTGCTGCTGGCAAGCCTGCCGGCGCTCGGCACCCTGGGCGCGCTGCGGGCGGCGTTGGCGGAGGCGGAGGCGGCGCTCATCGGCGGCGCGGCGCCGCGGGTGTCGCCGTTCCCCGAGCTGCGTGACTGCGCGGGTTTGTTGCAGCGTGCCGGATTTGTCCTGCCGGTCGCCGATGTCGAAGATATCGATCTTTCTTATACCAGTCCGCTGAGCCTGCTGGCCGAGCTGCGCGCGGCGGGGGAGGCGAACGCCCTGGCCGAGCGCGACCGGCGCATTCCCGGGCGTGCCCTGTTTGCCGCGGCGTTGGCCCGGCTGGCCGGGCCGGATGGGCGGGCGGGGGTGCGGCTGCGGCTCGCGGTGCTGACCGGTTGGGCACCGGAACATTCGGGCTGAACGGATTTGCTGCACCGCGGCATGGCCGTTTCGTCATGCACGAAAACCATTGACCTTTTTTCGCCGGGCAGCCATGCTAGCCTTGCAGTCAATGCAGGACGCGCCCTTGGGAAGGGCGTGTTTGAACGAAACAGGGAAGGACAACGGACCATGGGCATTATCAGCCGGAGGTCGGTGATTAAGGGCTCCGCGGGGCTGGCAGCGGCCAGTACCCTTGCGCGGCCCTATATCGCCAACGCCGCCGCCACGACCGCCAGCGTGTGGTGGACGCAGGGCTTCATTCCGGAGGAAGACGCCTCCTTCAAGAACATGGTCGCGGAATACGAGAAGGCCAGCGGCAACAAGATCGACTACAGCATCCTGCCCTTCGTTGCGCTCAGCCAGAAGATGGTCTCGGCGCTGCAGACGAACGACACGCCGGACATCATTTCATTCGACGGCAACCAGATGACCCTGGTGCTGAGCGCATGGAATGACAAGCTGGTGGATGTGAGCGACGTGGTCGCCACCCAGCAATCCCATTTCAGCAGCACCGCGCTGCTGAACACCAAGATGTACAACAAGGTGAAGAAGGTACGCAGCTTCTACGGCGTGCCGTACAAGTGCGGCTGCGAGCCGTTCCATATCTGGTCCGATCTGGTGGAGAAGGCCGGTTTCAACATGAAGGACATCCCGAATACCTGGGATGCCCGCTGGGACTGGTTCAAGCCGATGCAGGCCAAGCTGCGCGACAAGGGCATGCGGCGGATGTACGCCATGGGCCTGCAGATGACCACCAACGGCCCGAGCGACGGCAACAACGTCTTCCACGGCTTCCTGCTCGCCAATGGCGGCCAGGGTCTGGTGACGCCGGATGGCAAGATCCACCTTGACGATCCCAAGGTGAAGGACGCGGTGGTCAAGACGATCGCCTATTTTACCGACGCTTACAAGAAGGGCTTCGTCCCGAAGGGCGCAATCAGCTGGAACGACGCCGACGACAATAACGGCTTCCATTCGAAGCTGTTCATCATGGATTTCGATGGCACGATCTCTACCGAGGTGGCGCTGATCCACAAGAAGAAGGACTACGACGCCATTACCACAATGGGTCTGCCGCTCGGCAACGACGGCAAGCCGATGCCGGCGATGGTCGGCGCGATCTCGGGCTTCATCCCGAAATCGGCGAAGAACCAGACGGTCGCCAAGGACTTCATGAAGTTCGTGATCCAGCCGAAGATCAACAGCGAATACCTGAAGGCCGGTCTCGGCCGCTGGGTCACGGTGTTCCCCGAGATCGCTACCAGCGATCCGTTCTGGCTGCATTCCAAGGATCCGCATCGCGCGCCCTACGTGCAGGAGACGTTGCTCGGCCCGACCATTCCCGACTTCCTCGCCTACACGCCCGCCTACGCGGATGTGGAAAACCAGCAGGTCTGGGGCCAGTCCTATTCCTATGTTTACAAGGACGGCATGACCCCGGAACAGGCGGCGGAGAAGGCGTTCGCGCAGATCCGGACGATCTTCGCCAAATATCCGATCGCCTGAGGGGATAGCGTTTCATGGATGGTTCCAGCGCCCAGGTCGTCGCGATCGGCCGATCGATTCCCACCCACAGGGTGGCGCATCTCCGATGGCGGGCGGGGCTTCAGGGTCCCGAACTGATCTGGGCGCTGGCTTTCCTCGTCCCTTATATCGTGACGTTTGCCTTGTTCGTGGTCTATCCGATCCTGTACGGGCTCTGGATGGGCAGTAATCCGGCGCTCTACGCCGATCTGTTCTCCGACCCCGTCTATCAGCAGACCGTGGTCAACACGCTGATCTTCGTGCTGGTCGGGGTCAATCTGCGGATGGTTCTGGCACTTGGGCTGTCCGGCTTTTTCATGCGCAAGCGCTGGTGGATCAAGGCGCTGCTAATGGTCTTCATCCTGCCGTGGGCGGTGCCGGCGCTGCCTACTTTCCTGTCGATCCACTGGATGCTGAACGGCGATTGGGGCCTCATCGACAACCTTATCTGGGCGGCATTCCACGTAAACGGCCCGTCCTATCTGGACTCGCGCTGGCCGGCGCTTGCCGCCGATACCGTCGCCTATATCTGGAAATGGCTGCCGTTCTGGACCATCATCCTGCTCGCTGGACGCATGGCGATCCCGCAAGATCTGTATGAGGCCGCCGATGTCGACGGCGCCTCCCGCCGCCATCGCTTCATGCACATCACCTTCCCGCTGCTCGCCAATCTCTATCTGGTGCTCACCCTGCTCGGCCTGCTGTTCACGCTCGGCGACTTCACCACGGTCTATTTCGTCTCCGGCGGCGGGCCGGCGAACTCCACCCAGGTGCTCGCCACCCTCGGCATCCGCGATGCTTTTGTGATGTCCCAGCCGCGTCTCGGCGTGGCCGCGGTGATGTCGGCGATCCCGATCCTGATCCCGCTGGTCATCTGGCTGATGCGCCAGGTGCGTGTTTCGTCGGTGGAGCGATGAGCGCGACCGTCATCGGCAAGGGCGCGAGCCCGGCCCGGAAACCGAACTACCGTTGGCGCGGCTACGGCGTGGAGGCGCTGTCGATCCTGCTCGGCGTCGTCCTTGTGATTTGGTCGGTCGCGCCGGTCTATAACATGGTGATGATCGCGGTCGACTCGCATAACGACGTGTTCAGCAGCCATATCTGGCCGCCCGCGCCCAGTCTGCACAGCTTCGTCGTGGTCCTGACCGAGGGCTACTGGTACCTGGCGTTCTTCTGGAGCCAGTTCGCCAACAGCTTTTATGTCGGTCTCGCCACGACCTTCTTCACCCTGCTGATCGGCTCGCTCACCACTTTCGTGATCGGACGGATGCGCATCAAGGGCGGCTGGATCATCAGCAATCTGGCCCTGGTCACGTATGTCATCCCGGCCTCGTTCGTGGCGATCCCGTTCTACCGCATCATGAGCATCTATGGCTGGGGCAACACCCTGTCGGCGGTAACCGCCGCCTATGTCGCCTTTGGCGTGCCCTACGCGATCATCGTCTTCCAGCAATACTCGGTGTCGATCCCGATCGAACTCGACGAATCCGCCCGCATCGACGGCGCCTCTCCGTGGCAGGTTTATTGGCGCATTTACCTGCCGCTGATGTCGCCGGCGCTGGTGGCGGTGGGGACCTTCGCGCTGTTGCTGGCCTGGAACGACTACCTGTATCAGTTCCTGCTGCTGTCGTCGAAGCGCAACATGACGGTGGCGGTGGTGCTGGCGCAGTTCCTCAACAGCGACGAGGCGCCGTGGAACTACATGATGGCGACCGCCATCATCTATTCCATTCCGCCGATCGCGGCCTATTACGCCTTCCGCCGCTACATGACCTCGGGACTGACCATGGGGGGCGTGAAGGGCTAGAGCAGCTGGATCAGCTGCGCCTTCAGATAGGCGGTTTCCGGCAGGGCGGGGTGGACCGGATGGTCCGGCCCCGCCCCTGTTGTTTGCAGGATCCGCCCCGGGCGCCGCGCGCGGAACAGACCCTCCGCGATCCGCGCCGCGAACGCCTCCAATGGCGCGTGATGCGAGCAGGAGGCGACGAACAGGAACCCGCCGGGCGCAACGAGCGCCGCCGCCAGCCGCGCCATCCGCCCATAGGCGCGCAAGCCCGCTTCCGCGTCCTTGCGCGTGCGCGCGAACGCGGGCGGATCGCACACCACGATATCGAAACGCTCCCCGGCGGCGGCGAACGCCGCCATCGCCTCGAACGCATCGTCCCGATGCGCCGCCACGCGCGGGGCCAGGCCGTTGGCTGCCGCCGCCGCCATCGCTGCCTCCAGCGCCGGGCCGGAGCTATCGACCAGCCGGACCGAGGCCGCGCCCGAAGCCGCCGCGCGCAGCCCGAAGCCGCCGGTGTGGCAGAACACATCCAGCACGCGCGCGCCCGCCGCCAGCCCGGCCACCAGGTCGCGGTTGTAGCGCTGGTCGAAGAACCAGCCGGTCTTTTGTCCCGCGAGCGGATCGATCGGAAAGCGCAGGCCGCCCTCTTCCACCACGGCGGTGGCATCGCTGCCGGCCAGCAGCGCGACGCTCGCGCCCAGGCCCTCCTGCGCGCGCGCCGGCGTATCGTTGCGCGCAACCACGGCGCGCGGGTCCAGTTCCGCGATCAGCGCCGCCACCAGCGCCGGAAGCAGCCGGTCCATCCCCGCGGTATTGGCCTGCAGCACGATGACATCGCCGAATCGATCGACGATCAGGCCGGGGAGGAAATCGGCCTCGGCATGAACCAGGCGATGAAACATCCCCGGACAGATCCGCGCGCGCAGCGCGATCGCATCGCGCAGCCGGGCGCGGAACCAGTCCGTATCGATCGGCGCCTCGGGATCGCGGTCCAGGACGCGGGCGGCGATCAGGCTGCGCGGGTTGAGCATCGCGGTGCCGAATCGCGCCCCGTCATCGCCCTCCAGCCGCACGAGCGCGCCCGGTTCCAGCCCCGCTTGCAGGTTCGCAAGCTCGTTGCTGTAGGCCCAGGGCGCGCCCGCGCGCAGCCGCCGCCCCTGGCCGGGGCGCAGCCGCACCAGGGGTCGGGCCATCAAACCCGCTCGAAGATCGCCGCGATCCCCTGGCCGCCGCCGATGCACATCGTCACCAGCGCGTAGCGCTGGCCGGTCCGGCGCAGCTCGTAGAGCGCCTTCACCGTCAGCATCGCGCCGGTCGCGCCGACCGGATGGCCGAGCGAGATCCCCGATCCGTTCGGATTGGTCTTCTCGGGATCGAATCCCAGATCCTTCGCCACGGCGCAGGCTTGCGCGGCGAAGGCCTCGTTCGACTCGATCACGTCGATGTCTTCCAGCCGAAGCCCCGCGCGCGCCAGCGCCTTGCGCGTGGCCGGCACCGGGCCGATCCCCATGATCTTCGGATCGACCCCGGCATGGGCGTAGGCCACCAGCCGGCCGAGCGGCTTCGCGCCGCGTTTCGCCGCCGTTGCCGCCTCCATCAGCACCACTGCCGCGGCGCCATCATTGATCCCCGAGGCATTGCCCGCCGTCACCGTCCCGTCCTTGCGGAACACCGCGCGCAGCTTGCCGAGGTCTTCGGCGGTGGTGTCGGGGCGCGGATGCTCGTCGGTGTCGAACACCGTCTCGCCCTTGCGGGTCTTCAGTTTCACGGGAAGGATCTGCTCGCGAAAACGGCCTTCCTTGATGGCGCGTCCAGCGCGGCGATGCGATTCCACGGCCAGGGCGTCCTGGGTCGCGCGGGTGATCTGGTGCGATTCGGCAAGGTTCTCGGCGGTTTCGCCCATATGGATGCCGTGGAACGGGTCGTGCAGCGCAGCCAGCATCATATCGACCATCGCCGCGTCGCCCATCCGTGCGCCCCAGCGCACGCCCTGGGCCAGATAGGCCGCGCGCGACATGCTTTCCGCGCCGGCGCCGATCGCGATCTCGGCATCGCCCAGCAGGATCGATTGCGCGGCCGAGACGATCGCCTGCAAGCCCGATCCGCAGAGCCGGTTCAGGGTGAGCGCCGGTGCCGCTTGCGCGACGCCCGCGCCGAGGGCGGCGACGCGGGCGAAATACATGTCCTTCGCCTCGGTATGGATCACGTTGCCGAACACGACATGATCCACTTCCGCGCCCGCGACCTCGGCGCGCGCGAGGGCCTCGCGGACAACCTGGGCGCCCAGCTCGGTGGGCGGGACGTCCTTCAACGCACCACCGAAATCGCCGATCGGGGTGCGGACGCCGGAAACGACCAGGACTTCGCGGGACATGGCTTTCTCCTCTCGGCCGATTGGGCGCGACCTGTCGCATGGGCGCGGATCGGGGGCAAGGTTGGTCCCGCGTTGACACCATCACGGCGCGGTGGCCGGATGGGCATGAGGGCAGCCGGGGCAGGCCCGCGGGGGAACGGATGGACGCGACACTCACCACCATCGCCGGCACCGGCGAGGCGGGCGATGCGGGGGAGGGTGGCCCCGCGACGCAGGCCCTCCTCAACGGTCCCTTCGATCTCGCCTTCGCCCCTGACGGCGCTCTGATCTTCACCGACACGTTCAACCACCGGGTCAAGCGGATCGATCCGCGCGACGGCACCATCCGCACGATCGCCGGCACCGGCGAGGCGGGCTTCGCCGGCGATGGCGGCCCGGCGGTGGCGGCCCGGCTGCGCGAACCCTATGGCATCGCCATCGGGCCGGACGGGACGGTGTTCGTGGTCGATCGCCTCAACCGCCGCGTCCGCCGCATCGATCCCGTAAGTGGCTACATCGCGACCATCGCCGGCGACGGCCGCGCGGCGAGTGACGGCGATGGCGGCCCGGGCACCGGGGCCGGTCTGGTGGAACCGAACGATGCGTGCCTCAGCGCCGACGGCACCGCGCTGCTGATCGCCGATGTGGCCGGTCACCGCGTGCGAAGCCTCGATCTGGCGACCGGACGGATCGCCACCCTGGCCGGCACGGGGGAGGCCGTCCATGACGGCGATGGCGGCCCCGCGGCGCGCGCCGCCCTGCACGGGCCGCGCGCGGTCGCGACCGGGCGCGATGGCGCGGTGCTGATCCTGGAACGCAACGGAAACACCTTGCGCCGGATCGATCCGGCAACGGGAGTCATCGCCACCATCGCCGGCACCGGCCGCAAGGGGAGCACAGGTGACGGCGGCCCCGCGCGCGACGCCGAATTCGCCGCGCCCAAGGAGCTCGGCATCGATCGCGACGGCGGCATCCTGATCGTCGATACCGAAACCCATCGCATCCGCCGCATCGCCCCCGACGGCATCGTGACCACAATCGCCGGGACCGGAACGTGCGGCCCGGAGGATGGCCCCGCTTCCGCCGCCCGTCTCGCCCGCCCGCACGGCGTCGCGGTGGGACCGGATGGCGCGGTTACGATCGGCGATACCGAGAACCATCGCATCCGCCGCCTGATTCGCCCCGCATGACGGACCCGACATGACCCACGACGACGCCGACATCTATGATTTCATCGTCACCGGCGCCGGTTCGGCCGGCTGCGCGGTCGCCGCGCGGCTGTCGGAATCCGGCCGCTACCGCGTGCTGCTGCTGGAAGCCGGCAGGCGCGACCGCAATCCGTGGATCCATATCCCGCTCGGCTATGCGAAGTTATTCTGCGACCCCATCCATAACTGGATGTTCGATTCCGAACCGGAGCCGGGCCTGAACGACCGCCCGATGTACCAGCCGCGCGGCAAGGTGCTGGGCGGGACCAGCGCGATCAACGGCATGGTCTATATGCGCGGCAACCACGCCGATTACGACCAGTGGCGCCAACTCGGCTGCGAGGGCTGGGACTGGGACTCCGTCCTGCCCATCTTCCGCCGCGCTGAAGATCAGGCTCGCGGCGCGGACGCATTCCACGGCGTGGGCGGCCCGCTGCATGTTTCGGATCAGCCGCAGCGCTGGGAGCTGGCGGATGCGACGCTGCAAGCCTGCCTGCAGGCGGGCATTCCCGCCAATCCGGATTTCAACGGCGCGCGACAGGAAGGCGTGGGCTACTACCAGACCACCACCAAGAATGGCCAGCGCTGGTCGAGCGCGGTTGCTTATCTCAATCCCGCGCGCGCGCGGCCGAACCTGACGATCCAGCCGGAAGCGCACGCGACGCGGGTGCTGATCGAGGATAATCGCGCCGTCGGCGTGGAATACCGCGTGGGGGGCGAGACCCGCCAGGCGCGCGCGCGCGGTGAAGTGATCGTCTCTGGCGGCGTCTATGGATCCCCGCAACTGCTGCTGCTGTCGGGGGTCGGCCCGGGCGCGCATCTCGCTTCCATGGGCATCCCGGTGGCGCACGAGCTCGCGCCGGTCGGGGCCAATCTGCACGATCATTTCAACAGCTACATCACCTATCGCTGCACCAAGCCGATCACCATGAACGATCTGAACCGCTCGCGCTGGCGCAAGCTGAAGGCGGGGGTGGATTATATGCTGCACCGCAAGGGGCAGATGGCGGGCAACGGGCTCTATGTCGGCGCGTTCGTGAAAAGCGATCCCGGCCTGGAACGACCCGATCTGCAGATCAATACCTTCGCCTGGAGCACGCTCGAACGCACGCGCGAGGGCATCCGTGCCCATCCGTTTCCCGGGTTCTCGATCAGCCCGGTGCATCTGCGCCCGGAGGGTCGCGGCAGCGTGCGCCTGAAATCGCCCGACCCGCTGGCGCCGCCCGAGATCCGGTTCAATTTCTTGCGCACCCATTACGACATGCAGGCGATGCTGGCCGGGATGCGCTGGGCGCGCATGATCGCGGCGCAGCCGGCGTTGGCGCCCTATATCGCGGCGGAAACCCAGCCGGGGCCGGAATGCGCCTCCGACGCGGCGCTGGAGGCCGATATCCGCGCGCGCGGCGTGTCCAACCTGCATCCGGTCGGGAGCTGCCGGATGGGCAACGGGGCGGATGCGGTGGTCGATCCGCGATTGCGGGTGCATGGGCTGCGCGGGCTGCGCGTGGCGGATGCGTCCATCATGCCGCAGATCGTGGCGGGCAATACCAACGCGCCCTCGATCATGATCGGCGAGAAGGCGGCACAGATGGTGCTGGAGGATGCGCGCTAGTGTCCTGCCCCTGAAATGCCTTCGCATTTCAGGGACCAGCAGGCCACTGAAAACAAAGAGCTGGTGTCCCGACGCATGATGACGTTATTTGCGAGTCGGGACACTAGCCGGCAAGCCAGGCGGGCACCGGCAGTCCCTTGCCGCGCAGGAACTCTGGATTGAACAGTTTCGACTGGTACCGCGATCCGCCGTCGCACAGGATCGTCACGACCATGTGCCCCGGCCCCAGCGTCTTCGCCACCCGCACGGCGGCGGCGATGTTGATCCCCGAAGACGTGCCGACCGACAGGCCCTCATGGATCAACACGTCGTAGATCTGCGCCAAGGCCTCGGCATCGGGGATTTTCTCGGCGTCGTCGATCGGCGCGCCCTCCAGATTGGTGGGCACGCGGCCCTGGCCGATCCCCTCGGTGATCGAGCTTCCGGTGACCTTCATCTCCTGCCCCTTCGCCCATTCAAAGAGCGCGCTGCCCTCCGGGTCCGCGAGCACGATCCGCACGCCGGGCTTCTGCTCCTTCAACGCCAGCGCCACGCCGGCCAGGGTGCCGCCCGTGCCGCAGGCGCAGGTGAACGCATCCACCGCGCCGCCGGTCTGTGCCCAGATTTCCGGTCCGGTGCCGGTCCGGTGGCCCTCCCGGTTTGCCAGGTTGTCGAACTGGTTCGCCCAGAAACCACCCAGCTCCTCGGCCAGCCGGCGCGAGACATGCACGTAGTTGCCGGGATCGCGATAGGGTTTCGCCGGCACCAGGCGCAGATCGGCGCCGATCATGCGCAGGAAATCGATCTTCTCCTTCGATTGAGTCTCCGGCATCACGATCACGGTGCGATAGCCGCGCGCGTTGCCCACCAGGGTCAGGCCGATCCCGGTATTGCCCGCCGTGCCCTCGACCACGATCCCGCCGGGCGCCAGCACGCCGCGCGCCTCGGCATCGGCGATCAGATAGAGGCCGGCGCGGTCCTTGACCGACCCGCCCGGGTTCATGAATTCGGCCTTGCCGAGGATGGTGCAGCCGGTGGCCTCGGAGGCGCGGCGCAACCGGATCAGCGGTGTCCGCCCG
>JAKAZN010000508.1 GCA_021815835.1 Pseudomonadota bacterium | reverse complement strand
AAGATCCCGGATCCGGTCCGCGATCGCGCCCCGATGGCCCCGCGTGGACGCCTCGTCCGCCGGCCCCTATCGTCGCCCGGTCGCAAAGGGGGAAACCGTCATGTCCGAAGCCCAACTGGTCCGTCTCGCCACCGAAGGCGCGATCGGCGTCATCACCGTCGATAATCCGCCGGTCAATGCGCTCAGCCCCGGCGTGCCCGAGGGCATCATCGCCTGCCTGCGCGAAGCCGAGGCGAACCCGGCCATCCGCGCCGTCGTGCTGATCGGCGCCGGGCGCAGCTTCATCGCCGGGGCCGATATCCGCCAGTTCGGCAAGGGCCGCGCCCGGCTACCGCTCGGCCAGCGGGTCTATGACGTGCTGGACGCGGGCACCAAGCCGGTGGTCGCGGCGATCCATGGCTTCGCGCTGGGCGGCGGGCTGGAAGTGGCGATGGCGTGCCATTACCGGGTCGCCGTGCCCACCGCGAAGGTGGGCCTGCCGGAAGTGCTGATCGGCATCCTCCCCGGCGGCGGCGGCACCCAGCGCCTGCCGCGCTTGATCGGACCCAAGGCCGCGCTGGACATGATCGTCACCGGCCGTCACGTGCCGGCGCCGGAGGCGGCAACGCTCGGCATCATCGACGAGGTGCTCGCCGACGGCGCCGATCTGCGCGCCGGCGCGATCGCGTTCGCCAAAGGCGTCGCCGATCGCCGTCCGCTGCCGCGGGTGCGCGACAAGACCGACCGGCTGGCGGAAGCGACCGCCGATCCGGGCCTGTTCGACGCGATGCGCACATCGATCGCCCGCCGCGCCCGCAACCAGAAGGCGCCCTACAACTGCATCCTCGCGGTCGAGGCCGCCTGCGCGCTGCCGATGGACCAGGGCCTGGCGCGCGAACAGGAACTATTCGCCGAGCTGGAAAACTCCGACGAAGCCCGGGCCCTTCGTTACGCCTTCTTCGCCGAGCGCGAAGTGGCGAAGCTGCCCGACCTGCCCGAGGGCATCAAGCCGCGCGAGATCCGCTCCGCCGCCGTGGTGGGCGCCGGCACCATGGGCGGCGGCATCGCCATGAGCTTCGCCGATTTCGGCTATCAGGTGAAAATCATCGACAGCACGCCCGAGGCGCTGGCGCGCGGGATGGACCGGATCCGGTCCAACTATGCGACCTCGGTGCGTCGCGGCAGCCTGGCGCAGGATGAAATGGACCGCCGCCTGGAGCGCATCCACCCCGCCGGCGGCTACGCCGATATCGCCGACGCCGACGTGGTGATCGAGGCGGTGTTCGAGGAGATGGACGTGAAGCTGCCGGTGTTCCGCGCGCTCGACCAGACCATGAAATCGGGCGCGCTGATCTTCTCCAACACCTCGGCGCTGGATATCGACGCGCTGGCCGCCGCCACGAACCGGCCGGGCGATGTGGCGGGCACGCATTTCTTCAGTCCCGCGAACGTGATGAAGCTGCTGGAGGTGGTGCGCGGGACGAAATCCTCGCCCGCGACCCTGGTGAGCGCCATGGCGCTCGGGCGCAAGATCGGCAAGATCTCCGCGATGGCGGGCAACACGGACGGTTTCGTCGCCAACCGCTCCCGCGCGCCGTTCAACAGCGAGATGGTGATCCTGCTGGAGGAGGGCTGCCTGCCCGAGCAGGTGGACAAGGTGATGGTCGATTTCGGCTACCCGATGGGGCCGTTCGCGGTGGGCGATCTCGCCGGCCTCGATATCGGCGCGGCGGGGCGCCGGCGGCGCGCGGCGGCGGATCCGAACTACCGGAAGCTGCCGATCGCCGACAAGCTGGTGGAGATGGGCCGCTTCGGTCAGAAGACCGGCGCCGGCTGGTATCGCTATGAAAAGGGCGATCGGACGCCGCATCCGGACCCCGAGGTGGCGCGGCTGATTCGCGAAACCGCTTCCGGCCTGGGCGTGGCGCAGCGTGCATTCACCGACACCGAAATCCTGCACCGGCTGCTGTTCGCCTCGGTCAACGAGGCCTGCCGCATCCTGGAGGAAGGCAAGGCGTACCGTGCCTCCGACATCGACGTGATGTGGCTGCACGGCTTCGGCTTCCCGCGCTATCGCGGCGGGCTGATGTTCTGGGCCGACCAGATCGGCGCGCGGGCGGTGTACGATCAGATCGAAGCCTGGCACCGGCAATACGGCGCGCGGTGGCGGCCCTCGGCGTTGCTGCGCGATCTGGCCGAGAGCGGCACGCCGTTCCGGGAGGCGAAGGCCGCGCCGATGGTGTAGGGGCGGGCGGGCATCGCTTGCGCTGGCACGGCCGTCGCGATCGGCGCGACGTACCGCCAGCGCAGCGACCGCGTGCCGCGGATCCCCAGCGTGCCGGACAGCGCCAAAGCCTGGGGCTTGCCCGCCCTCCGCACCTCGCTGGCGGCGAACTGATCGAGCACGCGCGGAATTCGCTTCGGCCTGACCTGCTTTCACGCCGATGTCTTGGTTCGTCCCCGTTATTCTGGCGAAGCCGCTTCGGCTTTGGCGAGTTGTCTGTCGAGTGTCACAAGACTGGCGCCCAGTTGTCGGGCCAACCACAGGTAGCTCGCATCGTAGGCGGTCAGGCCGGTGGTGCCGGCGAGTGCCAGGGTCTCATGGTGATCGACGGCGACTTCCTCGACGCTGAGCCGGCCGTAGAGTCGGAACGCTGCCATCAGGGCGGGGCGCTGCTCCGGATGGCGGCGGCTCTTGATGAGGCAGACATTGGCCAGCTCGAAGGGCAGAAGCCCGGGCGCCACGAGGCGGGAGTCGGCGAGCTGCGTCGCTACGGCATCGGCCTCCGGCTCGCCGAAGAGCAGGGCGGCGATAGC
>JAKAZN010000507.1 GCA_021815835.1 Pseudomonadota bacterium | reverse complement strand
CGCCAACAGCGGCAGGAGCGGGAAGGCCCCGACCATCATCTCCGAGGTGATGCGGGTGCGCAGCGCCAGCCCGCCGATCAGGGTGAGCGCGGGCGGGACCAGGGTGAGCGTGGCGAGCAGGCGGCGCGTTGGCTCGGCGGTCGGCATGGCGTCCCCCCGTCCCGTGCGCCACGCGATCCAGGCCACCAGCAGCACGGGGACGAGATTCATGCCCGCGATGCCGGTCATCGCCTGCACCGCATAGGCGAAGATCCACGACCAGGGCCAATCGACGATGCTGTCCAGATAGCGCAGCGGCGGCGCGCGATGCGTGGCCAGCCACCACAGATGCGGCGACAGGATGACGAAAGCTATCGCCACCGAAATATAGGGCGCGGCGGAGGCGAAGTATCGGCGCCGCGCCGGATGTTGCAGGGCCGCGAGAAAACAGGACGCGAGCAGGATCAGCGCATAATACTTGGACATCAACGCCAGGCCGGCGCAGACCCCGAAGCCGATCGCATCGCCGGCGCGCCGGGACCGCAGCGACACCATGAAGCTGTGCAAGGTCCACGGCCAGATCGAGAGGAAGATGATATTGGCGTCGTATTTATAGGCGTAGAATGTATAGAGCGGCGTGGCCAGCAGCAGCGCCCAGGCCGCCACGCGCGTGCGTCCGCTGGCGAAATCGCCGATCGCGCGCCACGCGCCCAGCAGGCCCACCGCCGCGTTCAGGCTGCTGAGCAGCGCGAAGGCCCAGAGGCGACGGGGGAAGACCTGGAACCAGGCGCCGCAGATCCAGGCCCAGAAGGGCGGGTGCTGGTTGTAGCCGAGCTCGAACTGCCGCCCCCAGGCATAGGCCTCGGCCATGTCGTGCTTGATCGCGACCGGCGCCTCGGTGATCGTGAAATAGAGCGTCCAGACCAGGACGAAGCCCGCGAGCACAGCGAGGATCCGCGCCGTGCCGGGTTCCGACGGATCCGCCGATGGCGGGACGGCACGGGGCGGGACGGTCATGGGGCGCGGAATCCTGACGAGCGGTCGGCCCGCGTGGAGCGGCGCGGGCGGCGCCCCATAGCAGGCGATCGGGACCGGTCCAACCGATGCGGGCGCGTCAGCCGATCCGGTGGCGCGCCACCGCGTCCCAATCGAGCCGGATGCCGAAGCCCGGGCCGTCCGGCACCTGCATCATGCCGTCCGCGATGCGGGGCTTTTCGGCCCAGAGACCCGGAAACAGCGGATCGCGGTCCGGGTCGGGGAAGCATTCGACACAGATGCCATGTGGGATTCCCCCCAGCATGTGCGCCGCGATCTGCGGTTCCTCGTGATGCGCCATGCGCACGCCGGCGAGCGCGCAGGCGGCAGCGGCGCGGCGCCATTCAGTGATACCGCCGCCCTCGGAGGCGTCGAAATTGACGATATCGACCGCGCCGGCATCCAGCAGCCGGCGCACCCCGGCGGCGGTGACCTCGCTCTGCCCGGCATTGATGGGGATCGAGGTGGCGCGGCGGACCTCCGCCATCTGGCGCGCGTCGTCGTGCCAGTGGCAAGGCTCCTCGAACCAGGCGATATCGTAACGTTCGACCAGGCGGGCGAAGCGGATCGCCTCCGGGGCCGGCCAGCCGCGATTGGCATCGACGGCGAGCAGGAAATCCGCCCCGCCGCCCTCGCGCGCATAGGCGACGCGCTCGGCATCCTGCTCGGCGGTCAGCCCGCCCACCTTCACCTTGCAGCCGGCCATGCCGACCGAGCGCAGCCAGGCCATCTCGGGGGCCAGATCGGCGGGCTTCTTGCCGGGAAGATAGTAGCCGGCGATGGCGATGATCGGTAACGCGTCGCGATAGCCGCCGAGCATCGCGTGCACGCCGATGCCGTGCGCCTTGCCCAGCACGTCCCAGACCGCCGTATCCACGCAGGCGATCGCGTTCATCGCCAGCGCGCGATCGGCCCGCGCGATGGTGAGGCGGAACATCTTCTCCCAGATCCGCTCATAGGCGGTGACGGGTTCGCCGATCAGCAGCGGCGCGATCTCGTGTTCGATGATGCGCGCGATCGCGGGACCATGGGCGCGATCGTCGCCGTTATAGACCTCGCTCACCAGGCCGCCCTCGGTATGCAGGCGGGTGATGACCGTGGCGCGGCTATCGACGGCGTAGGAGCTGCCATGGAAGACCTTGCGCAGCGGAATGCGGATCGGGATCGCCTCGATGCGGCTGATCTTCATGCCGTCGCTCCGCCATCCACCGGCAGCGCCACGCCGGTGATGTAGGAGGCTTCGTCGGAGATCAGGAACAGCGCCGCGTTGGCCACTTCCTCGGGCCGCGCCGGGCGGCCCATCGGCACCTGGCCGCCGCGTTTCTGCACCAGGGTTTCCGGGGTTTCGCCGGGTGGTAGCTGGCTGTCGGGGCGGGCGACGAAGACGCGCAGCATCGGCGTGTCGGTCGGGCCGGGGCAGACCGCGTTCACCCGGATCTTCTCGCGAGCGTAGCGCTTGGACAGGCCATGCACCAGGCCGACGATGCCGAACTTGGCGATGTTATAGACCGGGCTGAACTGCGATCCCGTCAGCCCCGAGGTGGAGGCGGTATAGAGCAGCGCGCCGCCGCCGCGGGCGCGCAGTTCCGGCAGCGCGGCGATCGTCGTCACCAGCACGGTGCGCACATTGAGGTCCATCGCCAGGTCGAAATCGGCCAGATCGAGCCCCTCGATCGACGCCGGACCGGGATGGCCGACATGGTTCCAGACGAAATCCAGGCCACCCCAGTGGCGCGCGGTGCGGGCGACGATCGCGCGGGCGAAATCGTCCTCGCGCAGATCC
>JAKAZN010000506.1 GCA_021815835.1 Pseudomonadota bacterium | reverse complement strand
CCTGCAAGCCGCGGTGAAAGACAGCCTGGGCCAGGAGGAAGCCGCCGCGGGATCCGCCCGACGCTACGTGGCGCAGGCGCCGGACGATCCGAACGGCGCCAAGCTGCTCGCCTCGATCGAATTCAAGCTGAACCATCCCGAGCGGGCGATCCCGCCGCTGGCCCGCCTGGTCGCCGATCACCAGGCCGACGCTCAGGCGTTCGACATGCTGGGCCGTGCCTACGCCTCGCTCGGCGATCCCGCGCAGGCGGCGAAGGAGTTCGAGGAAGCGGCGAAGCGCGCGCCGAAGGATGTAGGGGTGCGGACCCAGTTGGCCTCGACCCTGCTGCAAAGCGGCCATGCCAATGACGCGGTCACCGAGCTCGACGAGGCGCTGGCAATGGCGCCGAAGCAGCCGGAGGTAGGAGAGGCGCTGTTCCTGGCGGCGATGAAGACCGGGGACATGGACAAGGCGGCGGCGGCACTCAAGAAGATCCAGGCCGCGCAAGGCGAAACCCCGGTGGTGCGCAACCTGGAGGGGTTGCTGCAACTGGCGCGGCTGCAACTGCCGCAAGCGAAGGCGACGTTCGCGGCGATCACCAAGGCGGCCCCGAACTTCGTTCCGGCGCAGATCAATCTGGCGCGCACGCTGGCGATGGCGGGGGATCAGAAAGGGTACGAGGCGGTTCTGGCCGTGCTGCTTGCGAAGGCGCCCACGTCCGAACCCGCGCTGACCCTGTTGGTCAACGCGCGGCTGGGCACCGGCGACATGACCGGCGCCGAGCAACTGCTGGAAGCGGCGCACAAGGCGGCGCCGAAATCCATCCCCCTGGTGCTGCGCCTGGGCGATCTGTACATCCGCGATCATCAACCGGGCAAGGCGCAAGCGCTGGTGTCCCAGATGTCGCCGGCGGCGTTGCCCGGGCCGGCGCTGCTGGGGTTGCAGGCCGCGGCGCAGATCGCGCAGAAGAACGACAAGGCCGCCCAGACCACGCTGGCCGCGCTGCTGGCGGACGAACCGCACGCGCTGGTGGCGCGGCGCGAACTCGCCGCGCTGAAGATCAAGGACGGCGATTACGCGACCGCGCGCGACCTGATCAAGGCCGGGATCGGGCTGACGCCGAACGACTATCAATTATATCTGGATTACGCGCTGATCGACCTCAAGCAGAACAACCTGGACGCGGCGATCGCGACCGCGCGCACCTTGCGCGACCAGGATCAGGGATTCGCGGTCCTGCAGGCGCTGCCGGGCGATGTGTGCATGGCGGCGAACCAGCCGGAACGGGCGATCAAGGAATATCGGCAGGCATTTTCGCTCAGCCCGTCGCTGCTGCTGGTCGCGCGGATCGCCGGCGCCGATGAACGGATGGGCAAACCGCATCTGGCGGCCACCGAGTTGAAGACCTGGCTGGCCAAGCATCCGGGCGATCTGGGCGCGATGCGGCTGTTGTCCGGAATCGATATCGCACGCAAGAATTACGCCGAGGCGAAGGACTACCTGCAACAGATCCTGGTCAAGGCGCCGCAGGACGGGCCGAGCCTGAACAACCTCGCCTGGATCGACCAGAAGCTGGGCGACGCGGCGGGTGCGCGCAAGCTGGCGCAGCAGGCGTATCTGCTGTCCCCGGGCGCGCAGACCGCCGATACGCTGGGTTGGATCATGGTCACCGGTGGCGATCCGGCGCAGGGCGTGATTCTGCTGCGCCAGGCCCATGCCGGCTCGGCCGATCCGCGCATTGCGTATCATTTCGCGGTGGCGCTGAACGATACCGGGGCGCCGGCCGCCGCCATCCCGCTGCTGCGCCAGGTCGTAGCGTCGAAGCAAAGCTTCCACGACAAAGCCGACGCCGCGGCGCTGCTGTCGCGCCTGACCAAGGGGTCGTGAGCGAACCGATCCGGCTGCTGACGTTCAGCACGCTGTATCCGAACGCGGCGCAGCCGACGCACGGCGTGTTCGTCGAGAACCGGCTGCGCCAGCTGCTGGGCAGCGGACAGGCGATGGCGCAGGTGCTGGCGCCGGTGCCGTGGTTTCCCTCCGCCGCGCCGCGCTTCGGCGCCTGGGCCGCGTTCGCCCGCGCGCCGCGTGCCGAGACGCGCCATGGCATCCAGATCGCGCATCCGCGCTTCCCGGTGATCCCGAAGTTGGGCATGACGCTGGCGCCGTGGCTGCTGTACCGCGCCGTGCTGCCGCACGCGCGCCGGGTCGCGGCCGAGGCCGGGGCGCAGGCGATCGACGCCCATTACATGTATCCCGACGGCGTCGCGGCGGTGTGGCTGGGCCACGCGCTCGGGCTGCCGGTGGTGATCACCGCGCGCGGCACGGATGTGAACCTGATCCCGCGCTACGCCCTGCCGCGGCGGCTGATCCAGGGCGCGATCGCCGGGGCCGCCGCGCTGGTCGCGGTCAGTGCGGCGCTGGGTGAGGCCCTGACCGCGCTGGGTGCCCCGCCCGGGAAGGTGACGGTGCTGCGCAACGGCGTGGACCTGACGCTGTTCCGCCCGCCGACGGACCGCGACGCGGCGCGCGCGGCGCTGGGACTGACCGGCCCCACGTTGCTCTCGGTCGGCCATCTGATCGCGCGCAAGGGCCATGATCTGGCGATCGCGGCGCTGGCCGAACTGCCCGACTGGTCGCTGTTGATCCTGGGCGAGGGGCCGGAACGGGCGCGGCTGGAGGCGTTGGCCGCCACGCCCGCCCTGGCCGGACGGGTACGGCTGCTGGGCGCGCGTGCGCATGCCGATCTGCCGGCGATCTACGGCGCGGCGGACGCGCTGGTCCTGGCCTCCGCGCGCGAGGGCTGGGCAAATGTGTTGC
>JAKAZN010000505.1 GCA_021815835.1 Pseudomonadota bacterium | reverse complement strand
CTCGCGTCGGTCGTCGCGGACAGCACCGGAGCAAACGCGCCCATCCGCACCTTGCCCGAATCGGCCACCGGGGCCAGCGTCGGCGCAAATGCGCCCAGACGAACCTTGCCGGCATCCGCGGTCGCGGACAGTGCAGCGCAAGCAGAACGGATGAAAGTGAACATGGCGGCAGCCCCTTTTGCTGGAGTGGTTGGGTTGGTGACTGACCGGTTTCTGGCGAGGCGCCTTACCGCCGGCTTGATGGGGCGATATTTCCAGGTTGAGGAATCTTTATCGTCGCCGTCACGTCATTCTCGCGTAAAATCGCACACGAAAATGTGATCGCGCGATCCGGAAACCACAAAATCCCCGCCATCCGCCAGGAAACCACCCATGCCCGCTCCCTCCACCATCCGAATCGGCGCCGGAAGCGGCATGTCCGACGACCGCATCCCGCCCGCGGTCGAGCTGATCGAACGCGGCGACCTCGATTACATCTGCTGCGAATGCCTCGCCGAACGCACCATCGCCCGCGAATCGCTCGATCGCGCCCGCAACCCCGCGCTGGGCT
Source organism: Pseudomonadota bacterium (assembly GCA_021815835.1). Lineage (GTDB taxonomy): Bacteria > Pseudomonadota > Alphaproteobacteria > Acetobacterales > Acetobacteraceae > JAJZVS01. Next base: position 2,249 of record JAKAZN010000505.1, on the reverse strand, counting down.
ACACCCCCACCCTGCTCGAACGCATGGAGGCGATCCTGCCGCCGGCCCGCGCCCGCGGCGTACGAATCGTTTCCAACATGGGCGCGGCCAACCCGCGCGGCGCCGCCCGCGCCGTGCTGGACGCCGCCCCCGGCTGGGGCTGCGCGGGCACGAGCTGCGCCATCGTGCTCGGCGACGACGTGACCGAGACGCTGCGCGGCATGCCGGGCCTGAAACTGATGGAGGACGGCGCGCCGCTCGAATCCATCCTGGGGCGCATGGCCTCGGCCAACGCCTATCTGGGCGCGGACGTGGTGGCCGCGGGGTTGGCCACCGGGGCGGATGTCGTCATCACCGGGCGGGTGGCCGATCCGTCGCTGTTCCTGGGGCCGATGCTGCATGCGTTCGGGTGGGCCACCGACGACTGGGCCAGGCTCGCCGCCGGCACGCTCGCCGGGCACATGCTGGAATGCACCGGCCAGCTCACCGGCGGGTGCTTCGCCGATCCGGGGATGAAGGACGTGGCCGACCTGGCCGGCCTCGGCTACCCGTTCGTCGATGTGACCGCGGCGGGGGCGATCACGTTGGGCAAGACGCCCGGCTCGGGCGGGCGGCTGGACCGGGCGACCTGCACCGAGCAGATCCTGTACGAAATGCACGATCCGGAAGCCTACATCACCCCCGATTGCGTGCTGGACATCACCGGCGTGACCTTCCACGAGGACGCGGCCGACCGGGTGGCCGTGCTCGGCGCGCGGGCCCGCCCGCGCACGGATACCTATAAGGTCGTGGTCGGCTATTTCGACGGCTATATCGGGTCCGGGGAGATGGGCTACGCCGGCCCCAACGCGGTCGCCCGCGCCCGACTGGCCGCGGATGTGGTCGCCGAACGCCTGCGCCGCCGCGGCTTCGCCTACAGCGAATACCGCGTCGATCTGATCGGGCTGACCAGCCTGCACGGAGAGACCGGTGCCGCCCACCCCGACCCCTACGAAATCCGCCTGCGCATCGCCGCCCGCACCCAGAACCGCCGCGCGGCGAAGGCGGTGGGCGCGGAAATCCGCGCGCTGCATATGCAAGGCCCCGGCATGGCCGGCGGCGGGATCGATCTCGGCGCGCGCGAGGTGCTGGCGGTGAAATCCGTCCTGCTCGACCGCGCGCTGGTGCGCACGGAAATCCTGCGGGAGGATGCGTGATGCGCGTCTATGACCTCGCCCATGCCCGCGCCGGCGACAAGGGCAACACGTCGAACATCTCCGTCACCGCCTACCGCGCCGAGGATTGGCCGTTGTTGCGCGCGAAGCTGACCGAGTCCCGCGTGCACGAAGCGTTCCGCCATCTCGGTGCCACCGCCGTCCGCCGCTACGAACTGCCCAACCTGCGGGCGCTGAATTTCGTCATCGAGGCCGTGCTGGGCGGCGGCGTCACCCGATCCCTGCGCATCGACCCGCATGGCAAGGCGCTGAGCGCGCTGATGCTGACGATCGAGCTTGGCACGCATGCCGACCACCTCGCCCCATGAAGAATGGGGCGCGGCGGTCGGCATGAGTCTCGCCCGGCGCGCCGCCGCCCGCCAACCCGGCGCGCGATACCGGCCAAGCCGGTATCATCCCCCGGGCGGCCGCGCGGGGGCCGGCGCCCCCAGCGCGGCATAAGCCGCCGCCGCGTCGCGCGCCTGATCGGGCGGCAAGGCATCCGCGAGCAGCGCCGCCGCCGCCCCCGGATGCCCCGCCATCGCGGTCGCCGCGGCCAGGTCCTGGCGCACCCGGGGCGTGGCTTCGGGGCCGGCCAGCGGACGCAACAGCGCCACCGCGCGCGCGCCCTCCCCGCTCAGGGCCAGCGAGAGCGCCAGGTTCACTTGCGCCGCGCGCAGCTCGGGCCGCGCCGCGAGCGCCACCCGATAGGCCGCCTGCGCGGCGCGATGCTTGCCGCGCAGATCGCGCGAAATGCCGAGGTCGTTGGCCGCGTCCGCATCGCGCGGATCGGCCGCCAGCACGGCGCGGAACTGCGCGGCGGCGGCTTGGGGTTCGGCATGCAGTTCCAGCCGCCCCAGCGCCATGCGCGCATCCAGCGCGCGCCGATCGCGCCCCTCGGGATCGCGCGCGATTGCCTGGCGCAGCCGCGCGGCGGCCTGGGCGGGATGGCCGAGCGCGACCAGCGCCTCCCCGGCGATCGTCAACGCCGCCGGATCGCCCGGCGCGCGCACCAGCGCATCCTGCGCCGCGTGCGCCGCGATCCCCGGATTGCCGGCCGCCAGGGCTGCCCGCGAG
>JAKAZN010000504.1 GCA_021815835.1 Pseudomonadota bacterium | reverse complement strand
GGGGCTGTTCCTGGTCGATCCCACCGCCCCAGGCTGCGCGCGCCGCGGCGTGCCCACCCAGGACGGGCTGCGCGCCGCCGAGATCACGCTCGACGGCGCCGCCGGCGAAGCCCTGGGCGCGCCGGATGGGGCGCTGGCCGGAATCGAGGCGGCCGTCGATGCCGCGATCGCCGCGCTGTGCGCCGAAGCGGTCGGCGCGATGACCGCCCTGCACGAGCTGACGGTGGAATACCTGAAGACCCGCAAGCAGTTCGGCCGCCCGATCGGCAGTTTCCAGGCCCTGCAGCACCGCGCGGTGGATATGCTGACGGCGGTGGAACAGGCCCGCAGCATGGCGCTGTTCGCCACCGTCTCGGCCGAGGAACCAGACCCGATCGCGCGCCGGCGCGCCATCACCGCGGCCAAGGCGCAGATCGGCCGCGCCGCGCGGCTGGTGGGGCAGGAAGCGATCCAGCTCCATGGCGGGATCGGCATGACGATGGAATACGCCGCCGGGCATTACTTCAAGCGCCTGACCATGATCGATCAGATGTTCGGCGATGCCGACCGGCATCTGGCGGAGCTCGCGGCGCTGGGCGGCCTGTTCGGCGCGAGCGCGGCATGAGCGAGGATGAAATCCTGGGCCTCGGGCTGCATTTCGAGGACCTTCCGCTCGGCCGCCGCTTTCGCACCATCGGCCGCACCCTGACCGAGGCCGACCTGGTCGGCTTCATCGGCGTCACCGGCATGACCGAGGTGCTGTTCACCAACCTCGAATTTCTGGCGGAGGAAAGCGACATCAAGCGCCGCGTGGTGCCCGGCGCGATGGTCTATGCCTTCGCCGAGGGCCTGCTGGTCCACGCCACCATGCAGCACACCGGCTTCGCCTTCCTGCACATGGAACTTTCGGTCGAGGCCCCGTGCTGCGTCGGCGACACGATCCACGTCGCCTGCGAGGTGATCGAGAGCCGCCGCTCCCGCTCCCGCCCCGAACGCGGCCTGGTGCGGAGCCGCAACCGGGTGATCCGCCAGGACGGGACGGTGGTGCTGACCTATTCCCCGCTGCGCATGGTGAAGGCCCGCTCGCCGGGCTGACGCGCGCGGGGCGCGCTTGCCTCGGCGGGGGGGACGGCCTATCTGGCGCCGTCAAGGTACGGAAAGGCGCCCCCGGCCATGGCATTCGACACCACCTCACACCCACGGCATCGGCAGATCGAGGAGGCGCTCGCCTTCGACGATGTGCTGCTGGTCCCGACCTATTCGCAGGTCCTGCCGGCCGCGACCGATACGCGCACCCGCCTGACGCGGGAGATTTCCCTCAATATCCCGCTGATTTCGGCCGCGATGGACACGGTGACCGAGAGCGACATGGCGATCGCCATGGCCCAGCTCGGCGGCATCGGCGTAATCCACAAGAATCTGGAACCGGACGCCCAGGCCGCGCAGGTCCGCCAGGTCAAGAAATTCGAATCCGGGATGGTGGTGAACCCGCTGACGATCCATCCCGACCAGACCCTGGCCGACGCCCAGGCGCTGATGTCGGGCTATCGCATCAGCGGCGTGCCGGTGGTGGAACGCGATACCGGCCGGCTGGTCGGCATCCTGACCCATCGCGACGTGCGTTTCGCCACCGATCCGTCCTTGCGCGTCTATGAGCTGATGACGCGGGAAAACCTGATCACCGTCACCGGCGATGTCGGTCCCGAGGAAGCCCGCCGCCTGCTGCATCGGCACCGGATCGAGAAGCTGCTGGTGGTCGATGAGGCCTATCGCTGCGTCGGCCTGATCACCGTCAAGGACATGGACAAGGCGCAGGCGCATCCGGATGCGAACAAGGACGCGATGGGGCGGCTGCGCGTCGCCGCCGCGACCGGCGTGGGGGCGGATGGCGAGGCCCGCGCCCGCGCCCTGATCGCCGCCGGGGTGGACGTGATCGTGGTCGATACCGCGCATGGCCATTCCGCCGGCGTGCTGGCCGCGGTGGAGGCGATCAAGCGCGCCTCCAACCTGGTGCAGGTGATCGCGGGGAACGTGGCGACGCCGGAGGGCGCGCTGGCGTTGATCGATGCCGGGGCGGACGCGGTGAAGGTGGGGATCGGGCCGGGCAGCATCTGCACGACGCGGGTGGTGGCCGGCGTCGGCGTGCCGCAATTCTCCGCCGTGCTGGAGACCGCCGCGGCCTGCCGGGAGCGGGACGTGCCGGCGATCGCCGATGGCGGGATGCGAACCTCGGGCGATATCGTGAAGGCGCTGGCGGCGGGGGCGGAGTGCGTGATGATCGGCAGCCTGCTCGCCGGCACCGACGAGGCGCCGGGGGAGGTGTTCCTGTACCAGGGCCGGTCGTACAAATCCTATCGCGGGATGGGCAGCATCGGGGCGATGGCGCGGGGCTCGGCGGACCGGTATTTCCAGCAGGACATCAAGGACCAGTTGAAACTGGTGCCGGAGGGGATCGAGGGTCGGGTGGGCTACAAGGGCCCGGTGGGCGCGGTGGTGCATCAGTTGGTGGGGGGCGTGCGGGCGGGGCTGGGCTATACCGGCAGCGCCTCGATCGCGGCGTTGCAGGGCCAGGCGCGGTTCCGGCGGGTGACGGGGGCGGGGCTGCGGGAGAGCCATGTGCATGACGTGGCGATCACGCGGGAGGCGCCGAATTACCGGCAGGATTGATCGGGGCGGGGCAATCGGCCGCCTTGCCTTGGCGGGGCGGGGTGGGTAATGGGGGCGCGTGTGCCGACGTAGCTCAGGGGTAGAGCAACTGATTCGTAATCAGTAGGTCCTCGGTTCAAATCCGAGCGTCGGCACCAGTTATATCAAAGAATTACGTGC
>JAKAZN010000503.1 GCA_021815835.1 Pseudomonadota bacterium | reverse complement strand
CGGCGGGTGTTTGCCGATTTCGCCGCGCACGCGGGCCGGCCGGATGGCTGCGCGATCGACGCCGAGGGCCATCTCTGGGTGGCGGCGGTGGAGGCCGGCGAGATCCTGCGCTTCGCCCCCTCGGGCGCGCCGGCGGGACGCATCGCGCTGCCGGTCTCACGCCCGACCAGTCTGGCGTTCGGGGATGCCGATCTGCGGACCCTGTATGTGACCACGATGCGCGATGGGCTCGATGCCGCCGCGCGGACGGCCGAACCCGACGCCGGCCGGGTCTTCGCGCTGCGCCCGGGCGTGGCGGGGCTGGCGAAGCCGCGCTACGGCGGGTAGCGCCGCGCGCGGTTGCCGTGGCACGGCGCGGGCCGCAGAGTGCGGGAAACCAGGCAGGAGGAAGCGGGATGAAACCGAGGATCGCGGTAATCGGCGCCGGCGCGGTGGGCGGCTATGTCGGCGCGGGGATGGCCGCCGCCGGCCACGACGTGACCCTGATCGATCTCTGGCCCCAGCATGTGGACGCGATCCGGACGGGCGGGATGCATCTCTCCGGCATGACGGAGGCTGAAACCCAGGTGGTGCGCGTCCGCGCGCTGCACGTGACGGAGGTGCAGCATCTCGCCCGCGAACGCCCGGTCGATATCGCCTTCGTCGCGGTGAAATCCTACGACACGGAATGGGCGACGCAGCTCATCGCGCCCTATCTGTCGGCCTCCGGCGTCGTGCTGTCCTTGCAGAACTGTATCAACGAGGAACGCATCGCGTCCCTGGTGGGCTGGGGCCGCACGATGGGTACGGTGGTGACCGGCGGTCTGGCGCTGGACCTTTATGAACCCGCGCATATCCGCCGCACCATGGCCAAGCGCGCCGGCCAGACCTGCCTCTATGTGGGCGAGCCGAGCGGACGGATCACGGCGCGGGCGCGCGCGATCGCGGCGATCCTGAACGATGTGGACGGGGCGCACGCCACCGACGATCTGTGGGGCGAGCGCTGGACCAAGCTCTGCGTGAACGGGATGCGCAACGGCGTCTCGGCCGCCACCGGCATGGGCGGCAATGCGCGCGACACGCATGACGCGGTCCGCCGCGTCTGCATCCGGCTGGGCGCGGAGGGCGTGCGCGTGGGTCGCGCGCTTGGTTTCCGGGTGGGCAAGATCGGCGCGCTCGATCCCGACACGCTGGACCGGGCGGATGCGGGCGATGCGGGCGCGATGGCCGAGATCGAGCGGCTGATGCTGGCAGCCAGCGAGGGCGCCGCGCGCAGCGAGTTGCAACGCCCGTCGATGGCCCAGGACATGGCCAAGGGGCGGCGCACGGAGATCGCGTTCATGAACGGCTTCATCGCCGCGCGCGGCCAGGCCGCCGGGGTGCCCGCGCCCACCCATGCGCGGCTGACGGAGGTGGTGCAGCTTGTGGAGCGCGGGGAACTGCGCGCCGATCCGGCGAACGTGCTGTGGAACTGAGGCGGCCGGGGTGCTAGGCCATGCGCCTCGCCGCCCCGGGGGAGAGGCATCATGGCCCGCATCGATGAGACCCGTCCGTTCCTGCCCGTCCGTATCGCCGTGCTGACGGTCTCGGACACACGGAATCTTGACAACGACACCTCCGGTCAGACCTTGGCCGACCGGATCGCCGGCGCGGGACATGTGCTCGCCGCGCGCGCGATCGAGAAGGACGAAACGGCGGCGATCGCCGTGCGGCTGCGGGGATGGATCGCCGATCCGGCGGTCGATGTGGTCATCACCACCGGCGGCACCGGCATCACCGGGCGCGACGTGACGCCGGAGGCGTTCGACCAGGTGCTGGAAAAGCGGATCGAGGGGTTCGGCGAATTGTTCCGGATGCTGAGCTACGCGAAGATCGGCACATCGACCATGCAATCCCGCGCGCTGGGCGGGGTGGCGGGCGGGACCTATCTGTTCGCGCTACCGGGCAGCACGGGCGCGGTGAAGGATGCGTGGGACGATATCCTGGTGTCACAGCTCGATAACCGGCACCGTCCGTGCAATCTGGTGGAGTTGATGCCGCGGCTCCAGGAGCATCTGAAACCGGCGGCGGAGTAGCGGCGCGGGGTTCCCACGCGCGCATGGTTCCCCTGTCCCCCATCTGGCATCCGGATCGCCTGGCCGCGCGCCTGCCCTTCCTCCGCCGTCGCGCCCGCCTGACCGCCGCCACCCGCGCCTTCTTCGACGCGCGCGGCTACACCGAAGTCGAAACCCCCTACGCCGTCCCCGTCCCTGGCGAGGAGGTCCATCTCCGCGCCATCCGCGCCGACCGCACCCGCCCCGACGGCACCGCCGAGCCGCTCTGGCTGCACACCAGCCCCGAATTCGCCATGAAGCGCCTGCTCGCCGGCGGCGCGGGCCGCATCTTCCAGCTCGCCCGGGTGTGGCGGGACGGCGAGGAATCCGCCCTCCACGCGCCCGAATTCACCATGCTGGAATGGTATCGCCCGGGCGCATCCCTGGCGGATCTGATGGACGAGACGGAAGGCTTCCTCCGCGCCGTGCTGGCCCCAAGCGTGACCTGCCGCGGCGTCACCACCCATCTGGGCGCCTTCGAACGCCTGACCATGGCGGACGCCTTCGCCCGCCATGCCGGCGTCGATCTGCTGGCCACCGCCGGCGACGCCGCCGCGCTCGCCGCCGCCGCCGGCACCGGCTTGCGGACCGGCGAGACCTGGGAGGACCTGTTCTTCCGCCTGTTGCTGGAACGGATCGAACCGCGCATCGGCCGCGACCGCCCCACCTTCCTCACCCATTGGCCGGCCGCGCAGGCGGCCCTCGCCCGGCGCGATCCGGCCGATCCGCGCGTCGCCTTG
>JAKAZN010000502.1 GCA_021815835.1 Pseudomonadota bacterium | reverse complement strand
ATCAAGCTCTCGGCCGGGCGCAAGCAGCATCGGCTGGTGCGGCCGGCGGGCTAGGCGGGCGGGGCAGGCGGGGGGCGATCCCACCAGGGCCTACCCCGGCGCCGCGCCCCGCGCGAGCGCGTCCGGATTGACCACATTGATCGGCGCGCCCGCGGCGTAGGCGCGAACCTGATCGAAGATATCGGCGAATTGCAACTCGTACTCCTCGGCCGTGACGTAGCCGATATGCGGCGTGGCGACGACGTTCTCCATCGCCAACAACGGATGCTGCCCCGCTGGCACTGGTTCCTGCTCGAAGACATCGACGGCGGCCCGGCCCGGCCGCCCCGCGCGCAGCGCCGCCGCCAGCGCCCCCGGCGCGACCAGCCCGGCCCGGCTCGTGTTGACCAGCAGCGCGGTCGGCTTCATGCGCGCGAGATCGGCGGCGGTGACGATGCCGCGCGTGGCCTCGACCAGGCGCATGTGCAGGGAAATCACATCGCATTGCGCGAAGAACCGTGCCTTGTCGGGCGGGACCGTGCAGCCATCCGCGATCGCCCGCGCGCGGGCCGCCTCCCGCCCCCAGACCGCGACCTCCATCCCGAAGGCGCGCCCGTAGCCGGCGAGCACGCGGCCGATCCGCCCGTAGCCGTAGATGCCGAGCATCTTGCCGCGCAAGGTCGTGCCGATGGCGGTCTGCCAGCCGCCGGCCTTGAGCGCGGCCATCTGCTGCGGGATCGCCCGCATCGCCGCCAGCACCAGCCCCCAGGTGAGCTCCGCGGTGGCGTAGGACGGCGTGTCGGCGTGCATGTTCGAGCAGACGAGCACGCCGCGCCGCGTGCACGCATCGATATCGATATGCGGATAGACGCTGCGCTGGCTGATCAGGCGCAACCGGTCCAGGCGTTCGAGCAATGGGGCACGGATCGCCGTGCGCTCGCGGAACAGGACCAGCGCCTCCGTCTCGGCCAGGCGGCGGGCCAGGACATCGTCGTCGCGCGCGTGGTCGGTGAAGACCGTGACGTCGTGGCCGGCAAGTCGGGCGAAGCAGGGGAGGGTGCGCAGCGTGTCCTGCCAGTCGTCGAGGATGGCGACGCGCATCGATCAGCCGCCGCCGGCCAGGAAGGCGCGACCCGCCGGGGTGATGCGGATCACGGCCTCGTCGCCCGTCCGCGCGCGGATCAGGAAGCCCTGCTCGATGGCCTCCTCCCAGACCGGCAGGCGCGGGCAGGAGGTGCGCCAGGCGTCCATAACGTCGGCATAGGGCCGCTCCGTTACAGCCAGCCAGGCGAGCAGGTCGCGCAGCAGCGCATCGACCACGTCGGACATCGCGCGTTCCTCCGGGAATCTCGGGATTGTAGCAACGCCGCGACCCGCGATCCATGCGCCCTGCCGGCTCACCCCGCCGCCAGCACCAGCCGCACCAGATCGGGCAGGCTCCGCACGCCCAGCTTTTCCATCACCCGCGCCCGGTGCACCTCGATCGTGCGCGGGCTCGCCCCCAGCGCCTGCGCGATGACCTTGTTGGCGTGCCCCGCCACCAGCTGCGCCAAGACCTCGCGCTCGCGCGGGGTCAGGCTGGCGAGCCGCGCGGCGGCGGCCCCGGCGGCCTCGACCTCCGCCGCCGCCGCGATCTGGCGTTCCAGCGCCTGACGCACCACCGCGAGCAGGGTCGTCTCCGCGAACGGCTTCTGCAGGAAATCGACCGCGCCGGCCTTCATCGCCGCGACCGCGCTGGAGACGTCGGCGTGACCGCTCATCACCACCACGGCCACATCCAGCCCGAGCTCGGCCAGCCGGCGCTGCAGGCCGAGCCCATCGAGCCCCGGCATCCGGATATCGGTCAGCACGCACCCGGGCGCGAGGTCGGGGGCGGCGTCCAGCAGCGCCTCGGCCGAATCATGGACGCGCACCGAAAATCCGGCCGCGGTCAGCAGGAATGCCAGCGAATCGCGCACCGCCGCGTCGTCGTCGACGACATGGACCGTGCCCGATACGGGTTTCTCCGTACGCGTCCCTGCGAATTTCGCCCCCCCCGCCGCCCCGGTAGAGGACAGTTCGTTGTCGGACAAAACGGGTGAGGACGCCGATGTACGTTTCATCGCAGTTCACGGACCATCGCCAGAACGGACGCCCCGGAGGCGGCTCCGCGGCGCAGGGCTGGAGCCCGGCCGGCCTGTCGCGCCCCACCCCGCCGGCACCGCGGCGGGAGGAGACGCAGGCGCTCGCCGCGCTGGACGGCACCGCCACGACCCTGTGCATGGAAAAGGACCGCGCGATCTTCGCGGAAGGCGACCCGGCCGAGTTCTGCTACCGGATTCTGGGCGGGGCCGTGCGCATGGTCAAGCAGATGGCGGACGGGCGGCGGCACGTGACCGGCTTCCTGCTGGCCGGCGACCTGGTGGGCCTCGACGCGATCGACCACCACGATCTGACCGCCGAGACGGTGATGTCCACCACCCTCACCCGCTACCGGCGCGCCGCGGTGGAAGCGTTGGCCGATCGCGACCCGGCGGTCGCGCGCCGGCTCCGGCTGCTGGTGGGCGCGGAATTGCGCGCGGCGCATGAGCGGATGGCGCTGCTCGGGCGGCGCACCGCGAGCGAACGGCTCGCCCATTTCCTGCTGGAGATGGAGGCCCGCGCCCCGCGCGGCGGATGCGGGCGGGTGGTGCTGCCGATGGGCCGCGCCGATATCGCCGACCATCTGGGCCTCACGCCCGAGACCGTCTGCCGCCTGCTCGCCTGCCTGCGTCACGAGGGCACGATCGGCACCGGGCGCGCGGTCGATGGGGCGGAGGTGACGATCCTCGACCCCCGCGCGCTGGCCGCGCTGGC
>JAKAZN010000501.1 GCA_021815835.1 Pseudomonadota bacterium | reverse complement strand
GAGGGAAACGGGGATGTTCGGCAGCACGATGCTGGACGTGGTCGCGGGCGTGGTCGCGCTGTTCCTGGCGGTCAGCCTGGCGACCAGCGCGATCACGGAAGCGATCGCCTCGGCCTGCGCGTTGCGGGCGAAGACGCTGCTTGCGGGGATCGAGCAGTTGCTCAACGATCCGGGCCTCGAGGGAATGGCCCTTGGTCTCTACAACCATGCGCTGGTCAATCCGCTCTCCTCCGGTACCGCCCCGGCACGCACGGCGCCCGGCGTGCTGCCGTCCTATATCGACGCGCGCCATTTCGCGATCGCGCTGATCGACACCGTGCGCCAGGGGGGCGCCGCCGCGGCATCCCTCGGCGAGGCAATCGAAACGATCCCGGACGCACAGATCCGCGCAACGCTGGCGACGCTCTATCGCGATGCGGGCAACGACATCGACCGGTTCCGCGACGCGGTGGCCAATTGGTTCGACCGCGCGATGGACCGCCTCAGCGGCGTCTATAAGCGGAAGATCCGGTGGATCACCCTCGCGGTCGCGCTCGCCGTCGCCGCCGCGTTGAACGCCGATCCGGTGCATGTCGCCGAAATACTCTGGCAGCGCCCGGTGATTGCCGAGCAGCTCGACCATATCGCGCCGGTGGCAACCTCTCCCGGCCAGTTGGCTGCGCAGGCGAACGCGGTGATCGGCCAGCTCGACACCGCCGGACCGTTGATCGGGTGGACCGGGTTCGCGGCCGATCCACGCGCGACATGGCCGGGTGCCGCGCTGATGATCCTCGGTTGGCTGATCGCCGCTGGCGCCGCCCTGTTCGGCGCGCCGTTCTGGTTCGACATCCTCCAGCGCGTAGTGTCCTTGCGCGGCACCGGCCGGCCGATCGGCAGCAGCGCCACCGGGCCGTCCGCCTAACCCGGATCCGCCGCGAACCGCTTGAGATCCTCCAACGCGCACCACGCCAGCGCGCCCTCCGCGGTCGCGGCCAGCACCACGCCAGGGGCCATGCCGGCCGCCAGCGCCTCCGCCCAACGCGGCGCGCAGAGGCACCAGCGATCGCCCGCGGCCAGCCCCGCGAAGCCGAACTCCGGATGCGGCGTGGACAGGTCGTTGCCCGCCGCCTTGCTGAACGCCAGGAACGCCTCCGTCATCACCACACAGACGGTGTGGCTGCCGACATCCTCGGGCCCGGTGTCGCAGCAGCCGTTGCGGAAGAATCCGGTCAGCGGCGCGGCGGAGCACAGCGCGAGCGGTCCGCCCAGCACGTTGCGCGAGGGTCGGCGGCCTGGCCGGCCCGTGGAATCGTCGAACGGCACCTTTGCCTCCCGTGTCGAACCAGCCCCGCCTGGACGCCGGGTTGGCGCGGCGGCGGGGAACCGGGCTAGTGTGGCACGAAACGCGGCCAGGGAGCACGGACATGGATTTCGGCGCCTCGATCTTCTTCACCGACTACTCGATCAGCCCGGCCGCGCTCGCGCCCGCCATGGAAGCGCGCGGCTTCGAATCGCTCTGGGCGCCCGAGCATTCCCACATCCCCACCTCCCGCCGCTCGCCCTATCCGGGCGGGGGCGATCTGCCGAAATCCTACTACGACGTGCTGGACCCCTTCGTGGCCCTGGCGGCGGCTGCGGTGGTGACGAAGACGCTGCTGCTCGGCACCGGCGTCTGCCTGGTGATCCAGCGCGACACGATCCAGACCGCCAAGCTGGTCGCCTCGCTCGACCAGATCAGCGGCGGGCGGTTCCTGTTCGGCATCGGCGGCGGCTGGAACGCCGAGGAGATGGAAGACCACGGCACCGCCTTCGAGAGCCGCTTCAAGAAGATGCGCGAGCAGATCGAGGCGATGATCCAGATCTGGACCAAATCCAAACCCGAATACCACGGCGAGTTCGTGAATTTCGACCCCATGATGACCTGGCCCAAGCCGATCCAGAAGCCGCACCCGCCGGTGATCGTGGGCGGCGCCTTCCCGCATGCCGCGCGCCGCGCCATCCGCTACGGCCAGGGCTGGATCCCCGTCGCCGGGCGCGGCGACATCGCCGACCAGGTCCCCGCGTTCCGCAAGATGGTGGAGGAATCGGGGCGCGATCCCGCGACCCTGCCGATCAGCATGTTCTCGGCCAAGGACGATCTGGATACGCTGAAGCGCTTCCGCGATCTGGGTGTTGCGCGCGTCACGGTGTCGCTGCCCTCCGCGCCGTCCGATCAGGTGCTGCCGATCCTCGATCGCTGGGCGGAGCACAAGGCGAAGCTCGGCGGCTGATGCCCGATCCCATCACCGTCGCCGTCCTGCGCCATCGCCTGTCCGCCATCGCCGAGGAGATGGGGGAGGCGATGCTGCGCACCGCCTATTCGCAGATCCTCAATTCCTCGCGCGATTTCTCCATCGCGCTGATCGACGCCGCGTGCCGGCTGGTGGCGCAGGCCGATCACATCCCGGTGCATGTCGGCGCGATGCCGTGGGCGGCACGTGCGCTGCGCGACGCGTTCCCGAACCCCGAGCCGGACGCGGTCTATCTGCTGAACGATCCCGCCCATGGCGGCAGCCACCTGCCCGACCTCACGATCTTCGTCCCCGTGTTCGAGGGCACGCGGCTGCTGTTCTGGTCGGTGGTGCGCGCGCATCATTCCGATATCGGCGGCGCGACGCATGGCGCCTACAACCCCTCGGCCACCGAGATCTGGCAGGAAGGGCTGCGGATCCCACCGATCCGTCTGACCGAGGACGGCGTGCTGCGCGAGGATTTGTTGGCGATGCTGGCGCTCAACGTCCGCCACCCGCGCGATTTCCGCGGCGATCTGGCCGCACAGATCGGCGCGGCACGGCTGGGCGC
>JAKAZN010000006.1 GCA_021815835.1 Pseudomonadota bacterium | reverse complement strand
GAAGACCCGGCTTGCGCTGTCCGGGACGATGGTGGTGGCGCGCGATATCGCGCACGCCAGGCTGAAGGACCGGCTGGATGCGGGCCACGGCCTGCCCGATTACCTCAAGAACCATCCGGTCTATTACGCCGGCCCCGCCAAGACGCCCACGGGCATGGCCACCGGCAGCTTCGGCCCGACCACCGCGGGGCGGATGGACAGCTACGTGGCGGAGTTCCAGGCGGCGGGCGGATCCTTCGTGATGCTGGCGAAGGGCAACCGGTCCAAGGCGGTGCGGGAGGCGTGCAAGCAGTTCGGCGGGTTCTATCTCGGCAGCGTGGGCGGGCCGGCGGCGCGGCTGGCACAGGACTGCATCCGCAAGGTGGAGGTGCTGGAATATCCGGAGCTCGGGATGGAAGCGGTGTGGCGGATCGAGGTGGAGAATTTCCCGGCCTTCATCGTGATCGACGACAAGGGGAACGATTTCTACGAGGGGCTGGAGTAGATGCGCTTCACCATCGACCGCATCGACCACGTCGTCCTCAACGTCCGCGACGTCGAGCTCGCCGCCGCCTGGTACCAGCGCGTCCTCGGCATGGAACGCGAGGTGTTCGGCCCCGACCAGCGCACCGCGCTGAAATTCGGCGGCCAGAAGATCAATCTCCGCCCCGTCTCGGCCAATCCCCGCGCCTGGATCACCGGCGCCTCGGACGCGCCCGGCGCGGCCGATCTCTGCTTCATCACCGCGGTCGGACCAGAGGATACCATCGCCCACCTGCATGATTTCGGCGTGGCCATCGTCGACGGCCCGGTGCCGCGCACCGGCGCGCTCGGCGCCATGCGCTCGGTCTATTGCCGCGATCCCGACGGCAACCTGATCGAGATCGCGAGCTATCTTTCCGCATGATGCCCGACACCATCCGCCTGCGCGTGGGGCTGGCTGCCTTCACCGCCTTCCTCGGCCTCATCCCGCTTGCCAACTGGATGGTGCTGCATGTCGGCACGCTCTGCCTGCGCGGCGGGCCGTGCCTGATCCCGGTCGCACCCGGCCTGCTCGCCCCATCCGGCGTGGTCACCATCGGCGTGGCGCTGGTGCTGCGCGACGTGGTGCAGCGCTGCCTCGGCCTGCGCTGGGGCCTGGTCGCCATCGCCGCCGGCACGGCGCTGTCGGTGCTGGTGGCACCTGGCGCGCTGGTCATCGCCTCCGGTGCCGCGTTCCTGTTGAGCGAAACAGCGGATTTCGCGGTCTATACGCCGCTGCAACAACGCCGGCTGGCGCTGGCGGTCATCGCTTCCGCCGCGCTGGGCCTCACGATCGATTCGATGGTGTTCCTCTGGCTCGCCTTCGGCAGCCTGCATTTCCTGGCCGGGCAGATCGTCGGCAAGCTCTGGGCGGTGGCGATCAGCATCCCGTTCATCCGCCTGCTGCGCCGGATCGCGCCGGCATGAGCGCCACGATCGACCGCGGCGATGGCGTGAAGCTGGCGGTGCGCCTGCTTTCCGGCCGCAGCCCCACGATCGTCTTCCTTCCCGGCTTCCGCAGCGACATGAACGGCGACAAGGCGACGCACCTCGTCGCGCTCTGCGCCGAACATGGCCAGGCGATGCTGCGCTTCGATTATTCCGGCCACGGCGAAAGCGGCGGGGCGTTCGAGGACGGCACGATCTCCAGCTGGACCGAGGACGCGCTGGCCGTGATCGACCAGACGACCGCCGGCCCGCTGATCCTGGTCGGCTCGTCGATGGGCGGCTGGATCGCGCTGCTGGCCGCGCGCGCCCGTCCGCACCGAACCGCCGCCCTGATCGGGCTGGCCGCCGCGCCCGACTTCACCGAGCGCCTGATGTGGGACGCGATGGCCCCGCCGGAACGCGCCCGCCTGCTGGCCGACGGCGTGCTGCATGTCCCAAGCCAGTACGGCCCGCCCACCCCCATCACCCGCGCCCTGATCGAGGACGGCCGTCGCCATCTGCTGCTGGACGGGCCGATCCCGCTCGATTGCCCGGTCCGCCTCCTGCACGGTCAGCGCGACCCGGATGTTCCGTGGGAAACCAGCCTGCGTCTGGCGGAACGGATCACCGGCGCCGACGTGCGCACGATCCTGGTGAAGGACGGCGATCATCGCCTGTCGCGGCCGGCCGATCTCGCGCTACTGGGCGACGTGCTCGCCCCGTTCCTGGGCCAGGATGGCGGCTAGGCCCTCCCGGTAGGTCGGGTAGCGCCAGGTGATCCCCAGCGCGGCGCGCGTGGCGGCGGATGACACGCGCCGGTTCTCGGCCCAGAAGCCGCGCGCCATCGGCGACATGCCGGCCCAGGCGGTATCGAACGGCACCAGCGCCGGCGGCGCCACCCCCAGCAGGCCGGCCGCATGCGCCACCACATCCGCGCTCGGCGCCGGCAGGTCGTCGGCGAGGTTGAACACCCGCGCCCCCGAACCCGTGCGATCGATCGCCGCCAGCACCGCGCGCGCGATGTCGTCGCGATGGATCCGCCCGAACGCATGCCCCGGGCGATCGACGCGCCGCGCCGTCCCCGCGCGCAGATCGTCGAACACCGAGCGCCCCGGCCCATAGATTCCCGCCAGCCGGAAGATATCCAGCGCCGCGCCGGACGCGGCTTCCCGCCACGCCGCCTCCGCCGCCACCCGTGCTTCCCCGCGCGGAGAAGACGGCGCCGGCACGGTGGTTTCATCCACCCACGCCCCGTCGCGATTGCCATAGACCACAGTGGAGGACAGATACCCCACCCAGCGCAGCCCGCCCGCGGCGACCGCGCGGCGGATCGCCGTCCCATGCCGGGCCAGCACCGGATCCCCAGCCGGTCCGGGCGCGGCGGTGACCAGCACCCAACGCGCCGCCGCGATTGCTGCCTCCGCCGTCTCGAAACCGATCCGATCGGGTGCGGTGGCGCGCGCCCGCGTGGTCCCCAGCACGGAGATCCCCCGTGCCCGGGCTTCCCGCGCGACCGCGGTCCCGCTATAGCCCAGCCCGAAAATCAGCAGCATCAGGCCCGCCGGCGGAGCCGCGGCAGCACCGCCTCGCCGAACAATCGCAACGACGCCTCCGCCTCCGCGAGCGGCAGATCGTTGAAGTTCACTTGCAGCGAGGCGATCTCGAATCCGCCCACCTGCGCGTCGTACTGCGCGACGATGTCCAGGATGCGCGCCGGCGTGCCGACCCAGGCCGCGCATTTCGCCACCTGCGTGTCGAACGTCTCCGCCGCCAGGGCCGCGATCACCTTGTCGTACCCGGGATAATCCGCCGACGCCGCGCCGGCGGTCCAATCGGACGCCGCGTTCACGAGCGAGCGCAGATACCGCTCCAGCGGCCCGCGCGCCAATGCGTCGGCGGCCTCCTGCTCGCGGTGACAGAGCATATGAAATGCGAGCATCACGATCCCGTTCCCGGGATGGCCCGCGCCCCGCCAGGCATCGCGATACACCCCGAGCAGTTCGGCCATGGCGCCTCCCGCCATCGGGATCGCCATCACCCCATACCCCGCCGCGCCGGCGCGGCGGAACGAATCCGGCGTCGCCATCGCGGCGATGTAAAAGGGCGGCCGAGGCTTTTGCGTCGGTCGCGGCAAGGACGTGACATCGCGATAGTGATGGAACCGACCCTCGCTGGTCACGTGCTCCTGCTCCAGCAGCAGCCGCACCTGCTCCACCCCTTCCTCGAAGCGCGCGCGGCTCTCGTCCAGGCTCACGCCGAAGCGGGCGAATTCATGTGGCAGGAAGGCGCGCGCGAAGCCCACATCCAGCCGCCCGTCGGACAGGGCGTCCAGCATCCCGATCTCGCCCGCGAGCTTCAGCGGGTGGTTGAACGCCGGCAGCACCGCGCCGGTGACGAGGCGCGCGCGGCGCGTGACCTGCGCCGCCGCGGCCAGGAACAGCATCGGACTCGGGCTGTAGCCGCCATAGGGTGTGAAATAATGCTCGACCGTGCGGACGTGGGAATATCCGTAGCGGTCACACAACGACACCAGCCGCATCGATTCCGCCCAGTAATCCTGGGCGGATTTCTCCGCCGGCCCGATATCGGGGAAGAACTGGATACCGACCTGCATGGCCTCGCCTCCTTGTTCTTCCCCGCGTCCGGATCAGGCGGCTTTTGCCATGCCGCGCAGCACGTAGTGCAGGATGCCGCCATGGCGGTAGTATTCCACCTCGTCGGCGGTATCGATCCGGCACAGCACCGGCACCCTGTCCGTCGTTCCGTTGGCGCGGTGCACCATCAGCGCCAGCTCGATCCGCGGATGCAGCGCATCCAGCCCGGCGATGTCGATGGTCTCCTCGCCGGTCAGGCCGAGCTTTTTGCGATCCATCCCTTCCTGGAAGGTCAGTGGCAACACGCCCATGCCCACCAGGTTGGAGCGATGGATCCGTTCGAAGCTTTCCACGATCACCGCGCGGATGCCCAGCAGCAGCGTCCCCTTCGCCGCCCAGTCGCGCGACGAGCCGGTGCCGTATTCCTTGCCCCCGAACAGCACCAGCGGCACGCCTTCGGCCTTGTAGCGCATCGCCGCGTCGTAGATCGGCATCTGCTCGCCGGACGGAAGATGCCTCGTGTAGCCGCCTTCGACCCCGGTCACGATTTCATTCCGGATACGGATGTTGGCGAAGGTTCCCCGCATCATCACTTCATGGTTGCCGCGGCGCGATCCGTAGCTGTTGAAATCCTTCTGCTGCACCTGCCGTTCCAGCAGATAATCCCCCGCCGGGGAGACCTTCCGGATCGACCCCGCCGGACTGATATGGTCGGTGGTGATCGAATCCCCCAGCAGCGCCAGCACCCGCGCGCCCTTGATATCGACGATCGGCGGCGGGTCCATCGTGATGCCCTCGAAATAGGGCGGGTTCTTCACGTAGGTGGACCCGTCGGACCAGCGGTACGTCTCGGTCGCCTCCACCTGCACCGCCTGCCACTGCTTCGGCCCCTTGAACACCTCGCCGTAGCGGGCCAGGAACTGCTCGCGCGACAACGATGCCCGCACGGTCTCGGCGATTTCCGCGTTGGTCGGCCACACGTCGCGCAGATAGACCGGCTTGCCGTCCGAGCCCGTGCCCAGCGGCACCGTGGTGATATCGTCCGTCATCTTCCCGAGCAGCGCATAGGCCACCACCAGCGGCGGCGAGGCCAGGTAGTTCGCCCGCACGTTCGGATGCACGCGCCCCTCGAAATTGCGGTTGCCCGACAGCACCGCGACCGCGACCAGCTTGTTGTCCTCGATCGCATCGACGATCGGATCTTCCAGCGGCCCGGAATTGCCGATGCAGGTGGTGCAGCCGTACCCCACCAGGTTGAACCCGATCGCGTCCAGATCGGCCTGCAGGCCGGATTTCTCCAGATACTCCGAAACCACCTGCGATCCCGGCGCCAGCGAGGTCTTCACCCAGGGCTTCGGCGTCAGGCCGCGGGCACGCGCCTTGCGCGCCACCAGCCCCGCCGCTACCAGCACCGACGGATTGGACGTGTTCGTGCAGGACGTGATGGCCGCCAGAACCACGTCCCCATGCGTGAGTTCGTAGTTCTTGCCGGCGACTTTCACCGACAGCCCGGCCTCGTTCGCGGGCACGCCCAGCCCCTTGGTCAGTTCCGCCTTGAACGCGCCCGCGGCATCCTTCAGCGCCACCCGGTCCTGCGGCCGCTTCGGCCCGGCGATGGAGGGCACCACGGTCCCGAGATCCAGTTCCAACGTGTCGGTGAACACCGGCTCCGCCGCGCCCGCCTCGTGGAACATCCCCTGCGCGCGCAAATACGCCTCCACCAGCGCGATCCGATGCGTATCCCGCCCCGACAGCCGCAGATAGTCCAGCGCCACCTTATCGACCGGGAAGAACCCGCAGGTCGCGCCATATTCCGGCGCCATGTTGCCGATCGTCGCGCGATCGGCGAGGCCGAGCTGATCCAGCCCCGGCCCGAAGAACTCGACGAATTTCCCCACCACGCCCTTCCGCCGCAGCATCTGCGTGACGGTCAGCACCAGATCGGTCGCCGTCGCGCCCTCCGGCAGCCGCCCCACCAGCCGGAACCCGATCACATCGGGGATCAGCATCGCGATCGGCTGGCCGAGCATCGCCGCCTCGGCCTCGATCCCGCCCACGCCCCAGCCCAGGATACCGAGCCCGTTCACCATCGTCGTGTGACTGTCGGTTCCGTACAGCGTATCGGGATAGACGAAACTCTCCCCGCCCTGCTCGACGGTCCACACGCATTGGCCGAGATATTCCAGGTTCACCTGGTGGCAGATGCCGGTCCCCGGCGGCACCACGCGGAAATCGGCGAACGCCTCCTGGCCCCAGCGCAGGAACCGATACCGCTCCCCATTGCGCTCGAACTCGATATCCACGTTCCGCGCCAGCGCGTCCGCCCGCCCGCTCACGTCCACCATGACCGAGTGGTCGATCACCAGATCGACCGGGATCAGCGGGTTGACCTTGGCCGGATCGCCGCCCAGCCGGGTGATCCCGTCGCGCATCGCCGCCAGATCGACCACCGCCGGCACGCCGGTGAAATCCTGCATCAGGATCCGCGCCGGCCGGAACGGCACTTCCTGGTCCGAATGTCCCGACGGCAACCACCCCGCGATCGCGCGCGCGTCATCGACCTTGTAGCTGGTACCGTTCTCGAACCGCAACACATTCTCGAGCAGCACCTTCAGGCTGACCGGCAGGCGGGCGATATCGCCGATCGACTTCGCCGCCTCGGGCAAGGAGAAATACTGGTAGCTCTTGCCCTCCACGGTCAGGGTCCGACGGGTCTTGAGGCTGTCCTGGCCGATAGCGGTCATGCGCGATCCGTCCCCGTGGGGACGCTCCTGGGGGCTGGTTGTGTCCGGCGCCACGCCGTGGTCTATGGCGCGCGCGTGCTCGCGCGGTAATAACCACACCGGCCGCGGATCGTCCACCGATCCCGCCATCCCCGATCCAGGCCCACCCCGATGTTGCAAACCGAGCAAGTGGCGGCCTTCCGCGGCGAGCGCCTGGTGCTGCAAGATATCGATCTGACCGTCCAAGCGGGCGGCGCCGCGTTGCTGATCGGCCCCAACGGCTCGGGCAAATCCACCCTGCTGCGGCTGCTCGCCGGTCTGCTGCGCCCCGCGGCCGGGCGCGTGCTGTGGAACGGGGAAGACGCGCTCGCCGATCCGCCGTTGCACGCCAGCCGCCTGATCTATGTCGGCCATCTCGACGCGGTGAAACCAGGCCTGACCGCGGCCGAGAATCTGCGCTTCGCCGCGATCGCCGGCGGCGGCGAAATCCCCGCCGCGCTGGAGGCCATGGGCCTCGCGCATCTCGCCGACCTGCCCGCGCGCATGTTGTCCGCCGGTCAGAAACGCCGCCTGGCCCTGGCCCGGCTCGCCCTGTCTTCCGCCCCGCTCTGGCTGCTGGACGAGCCCACCTTGGGCCTCGATGCGCTCTCCGTCGCCCGCTTCGCCACCTTGCTCGCCGCGCACCGCGCAAGCGGCGGCCTGGTTGTCGCCGCCACCCACCTGCCGCTGCCGCTGCCGGACGCCACGGAGTTCCGGCTCGCATGAAACTGTTCCGCGCGATGCTGGCGCGCGAGCTCGGCCTCGCGCTGCGCCATGGCGGGGACACGCTCGCCGCGCTGCTGTTCTTCGTGCTCGCCGCGCTGCTGTTCCCGCTGGCGATCGGACCGGATCCGAAACTGCTCGGCACCGTCGCCCCCGGCATCGTCTGGGTCTGCGCCCTGCTCGCCGCGCTGCTGCCGCTCGATCGGCTGTTCGGCGCAGATTTCGAGGACGGCTCGCTCGACCTGCTGCTGCTCTCCGGCCTGCCCGCCTTCGCGGTCGCCGGCGCGAAAGCCGCCGCGCATTGGCTGGTCACCGGCCTGCCGCTGCTCGCCGCCGCCGCGCCGGTCGCGATCATGTTGCGGATGCCGATCGGCGCGGCGCCCGCGCTGCTCGCCGGCCTGCTCCCCGGCACGCTCGCGCTGTCGCTGCTTGGCACCACCGGCGCGGCCGTCGTGCTCGGCGCGCGACGCGGGGGCGTGCTGCTGCCGCTGCTGGTGCTGCCGCTCGCGCTGCCGGTGCTGATTTTCGGCGCCGCCGCGCCCGCGGCGGTCGCCGCGGGTCAAAGCCCCCGCGCGGCGCTGCTGCTGGTCACCGCGCTGCTCGCCGCGGCACTGCCGCTCTGCCCCATCGCCGCCGGCGCGGCCCTGCGCGCCGCGGTGGAATAGCGCGGCCGTTCACATATCCGGCGCCGCTAGGCGCGCAGCGCCTCCGGGATCCGCATCCCCAGGCGGTCCGGCACGTCCCAGAGTTCGCGCACCTGGCGCACCATCCGGAACCCGGCGCGCAGATAGGCCGGCAAGGCGCGCGGATGATCGGCCGTGCAGGTATTCACCGTCATCCCCCGAACCCCCTGCCGCCACACCGCATCCACCGCGTGGCGCAGGAACGCGAACCCCACGCCGCTGCCGACCGCCCACGGCATCAGGCCGAAATAGCTCAGATTGACGTCCGGCCAATACCGGGCGTCCAGCTCGAAAAACCCGGCCGGCTCCCCGCGCCGATACAACACATGGATCGCGACCAGCGGATCCCCCAGCAACGCGGCCAGATCCGCATCCGAAACGGTGCGGCGCAACCACCACACGTACTCCGCGCCCACCGTGTTGTACAAGTAACGGTAGAACGCCACCGAGCACGCGCTGACCCGAACCACCTGGCAATCCAGCGGTAGGGAAGGTCCAGGCTCCGCCGGCGCCCGATCCATGCGCAGGAACGAAACCGTCACGCCGACGCGGGTGGAGGTGTCCATGGCGACCTATGAGAGAGGGATGCACGAAGGCCCAGGGGCGCTGCCCGCCCGTGGACCGTTTGGATCCCCGCCAGGGCACGGCGTCCCCTGGCCTTCCTTGCCGCCCGCTCTCATCAATCGTCCAGGAAGCTGCGCAGCCGCCGGCTTCGCGACGGGTGTTTCAATTTCCGCAGCGCCTTCGCCTCGATCTGGCGGATACGTTCGCGCGTCACGTTGAACTGCTGGCCGACTTCTTCCAGCGTGTGATCGGTGTTCATGCCGATGCCGAACCGCATGCGCAGCACGCGTTCCTCGCGCGGCGTCAGCGACGACAGCACGCGCGTGGTGGCCTCGCGCAGATTGGCCTGGATCGCGGCATCCAGCGGGATGATTGCCGCCTTGTCCTCGATGAAATCGCCCAGATGGCTGTCTTCCTCGTCGCCGATCGGCGTTTCCAGGCTGATCGGCTCCTTGGCGATTTTCAGCACCTTCCGCACTTTTTCCAGCGGCATCCCCAGCTTTTCGGCCAGTTCCTCCGGCGCCGGCTCGCGGCCGATCTCGTGCAGCATCTGCCGAGAGGTCCGCACCAGCTTGTTGATCGTCTCGATCATGTGCACCGGGATGCGGATGGTGCGCGCCTGATCGGCGATGGAGCGCGTGATCGCCTGCCGGATCCACCAGGTCGCATAGGTGGAAAACTTGTACCCTCGCCGGTATTCGAACTTATCGACCGCCTTCATCAGGCCGATATTGCCTTCCTGGATCAGATCCAGGAATTGCAGCCCGCGATTGGTGTATTTCTTCGCGATCGAGATCACCAGGCGCAGATTGGCCTCGATCATCTCCTTCTTCGCGCGCGCCGAATCGCGTTCCCCGCGCGAGACGGTCACGAACACCCGGCGGAACTCCCCGATCGGCAGTCCCGCGTCGTTCGCCACCGCCGCCACCTGCGCGCGCAGATCGGTGACATGCTGCGGGTCGCGCGTGGCGAAGGTCTTCCATCCCTTGCCCGGCAGCTTCGCCACCCGATCGAGCCAGTTGGGATCCAGCTCCACCCCGCGGTACGCTTTCAGGAACTCCTCGCGATTCACCTTGCAGCTTTCGCCCAGCCGCAGCAGCGCGCCTTCCAGCGAGGTCAGCCGGTGGTTCAGCTCCTTGAGCTGCGTGACCAGCTCCTCGATGCGGTTGTTGTGCAGCCGCACCTGCGCGACCTTCTGCACCAGCTCCTCGCGCAGCTTTTCGTAGGTCTTCTCCGAGCGCGCGTTCACTTCCTCGCCGCTGGTCATCGTCTCCAGGCGGCGGGACTGCATCTTCTGCAGTTTCTTGTAGAGGGTCTCGATCTCCTCGAAGGTGGCCAGTACCTCCGGCTTCAGCTTCTCTTCCTGCGCCGACAGCGACAGGCCGGCGCCCTCGCCTTCCTCGTCGCCGTCCGCCTCGTCGAACCCGTCGCGCGTCTCGGTCGCGCCCGGCTCGGCCACCACCGCGTCGGCCGCGCCGCCGCCTTGGGTCGCTTCCATGTCGATGATGTCGCGCAGCAGCATCCGCCCGGCCTTGAGCTGATCCTGCCAGGAAATGACTGCCTTGAAGGTCAGCGGGCTTTCGCACAGGCCGCTGATCATCATGTCGCGGCCGGCTTCGATCCGCTTGGCGATGGCGATCTCGCCCTCGCGTGAGAGCAGCTCGACGCTGCCCATCTCGCGCAGATACATGCGCACCGGGTCGTCGGTGCGCCCGGCGGTTTCCTCGTCGATATTGCCGGTTTGCTCTTCCTCGGCTTCCTCGGTCTTTTCCGTCACCGGTTTCGGCGCCACCGCCTCGCCGTCCTCGGTTTCCTCGTTCTCGACGACCTGGATGCCCATCTCGTTGAGATTGGCCATCACGTCCTCGATCTGCTCGGAGCTGTTCTGATCCGAGGGCAGGACGGCGTTCAGCTCGTCGAATGTGATATAGCCGCGCTCCTTGCCGCGCGCGATCAGCCGCTTCACCGCGGCCGCGGACACGTCGAGCAGCGTGGTCTCCACGTCGGTTTCCGCGGTGGCGGTTTCGGTGGTCGCGGCGGGCTTGGTCGCCATCTTCTACTTCTCTCCGACAAATTCCGTCTTCAACGCCCCGCCTGCTTCAACGCTCAACCTCGCCCTGCTCACCACCCGCGAGCGCATCCCGCGCCGCGCACAGCGCGATCAGCCGCCGCTGCGAGGCCTCGTCCGCCTGACGCGCGAAATCGCGGCCGGCCGCCGCTATCTCGGCGTCCAGCCGGTCACGATGCATCAGACCGAAGATGTGCCACCACCCCGCCTCGGCCTCGCCCGGCATGGCCGAGACGGACGCGCATCCCGGCAGCGGGACGGGCGTCGCTGCCAGGATCCGCGCCACCTCGGCGGCCAATCCAGAGGTGGTCAGGTGGTCCATCACCCCCGCCGAGTCAAGGCGCTCCGCCGTTTCCGCCCAGGCCAGCAGCGCATCCCGCACCACCCCGGGCGCGCCCGCCAGTACCATCCCCGCCAGCGCGGGCCCGACATCCACCAGCAGCCCCGGATGGCGCAGCAGGATCGCGAGCAGAATGCGCGCCCGTTCCGCCTCTGATGCGGCATCCGAGGGCGCCGGCCGCGGCGCCCCCCCACGGCCCGCCTCACGGCCTGTCCCATGGGCCGTCCCTTGGCCCCCCCACGCCCGCTCCGCGCCGAGGCCTCCCGGCTGGCGGGCCTTGAACCGCCCCCCCCGCGCGGCAAAAAACCGGTCCAGCAGCACGGACCGGTATTCCCCCGCCAGCGCCGCGTCCGGAATCCGCCCCGCCGCCGCCACCAGCTGATGGCGCAGCCCCGCGCGCTGCTCCGGCGTTGTATCGCCCACCCGCTCGCGCAACAGATCGTACAGCGCGTCGGACAGCGGCCGCGCCCCGTCCAGCACCGCCTGGAACGCGCCGGTCCCGTGGCGCTGCACCAGGCTGTCCGGGTCCTCCCCGGACGGCAGCCGCGCGAACTTCACGGTCCGGTCCGGCGCCAGCAGCGGCAGCGCCAGCTCGGCCGTCCGCGCCGAGGCCCGCGCCCCGGCCGCATCCCCGTCGAAGCACAGCACCGGCGCCGGCGACAGCCGCCACAATTCCGCCAACTGGTCCTCGGTCAGCGCCGTGCCCAGCGGCGCGACCGCCCCCCCGAATCCCGCCTGGTGCAGGGCGATCACGTCCATGTAGCCTTCCACGACCACCAGCGCGGCATTGCTTCCCCGCTCGCGCAGCGCCGCCCGCGCCAGATCGAGGCCGTAGAGGTTGCGCCGCTTGGAAAACAGCGCCGTCTCCGGCCCGTTCAGGTATTTCGGCTGCCCGTCGCCCAGGATGCGCCCGCCGAAGCTGATCACGGCGCCGCGCCGGTCGCGGATCGGAAACATCACCCGGTTGAAGAAGAACGCGCCGCCCCGCCCATCGTCCCCGGCCGGCCGGACCAGCCCCGCTTCCTCCAGCAATTCCGCGCCGATCCCCTCGCGCGCCAACTCCGCCGCCAGCGCCGCGCGCTGATCCCCCGCCCAGCCAAGGCCGAAGCGCCGGATCGTCTCCTGGTGCAATCCGCGCCCCAGCAGGTAATCGAGCGCGCGCTGCCCCTCGGGCAGGAACAGCCGCCGCTGATAGGAAGCCGCCGCCGCCTCCAGCACCCCGGACAGGCTGTGCCGGCGCGCTTCCGCCTCGGCGAGCGCCGGCGACAGTTGCGGGACCTCGAGTCCCGCTTCGCCCGCCAGCCGCTCGACGGCTTCCATGAAGCCCGCGCCTTCGGATTGCATGACGAAGCTGATCGCATCGCCATGCGCGCCGCAGCCGAAGCAGTGATAGTGGTCGTCGTAGATGTAGAAGCTCGGGGTCTTCTCGCCGTGGAACGGGCAGCACGCCTTCCATTGCCGCCCGGCGCGTTCCAGCTTGGTTCGCCGCCCGATCAGCGCCGAGATCGGCGTGCGGGCGCGAAGCTCGTCCAGGAATCCGGACGGAAGGGCCATCAGCCGCCCAGCTTGGCTTTGACGATCGGTCCCGCGGCACCCAGGTCCAGCGCCGCCCCGTGCGCCGCCCGCAGCGCCCCCATCACCTTGCCCATGTCCTTCACCGACGCCGCCCCGGTTGCCGCGATCGCCGCCGCCACGGCGGCCTCGATCGCCGCGGGATCCATGGCCTGGGGCAGGAAGCCCTCGATCACCGCAATCTCGGCGTCTTCCTTGGCCGCCAGCTCCGGCCGGTTGCCCTGGCGATAGAGCGCCACGGATTCGCGCCGCGACTTCACCATCCCACGCAGCATGGCGAGGATCTCGTCGTCGGGCACCTCCGCGATCCCCTTGGGCCGGGCGGCGATATCGGTGTCCTTGAGCCGGGCCAGGATCATCCGCAACGTGGAGGTCCGGGCGGAATCGCCCGATTTCATCGCGGTTTTCATCTGCTCGGCGAATTGCGCGCGCAAGGTCATGGGCTGGGTCGGCTCCCCGGGGCAGGGCGGGATCGCCCGAATACGCCCCCTATAATAGGGCATTCGCCCGGCGGAAACCTTTGGGAAATTATTTCCCAATTCCTCCTTGACGGTTGAAGCGGGAAATTTCTTCCGCTATCTTCCCCCCATGACCATTTCCGTCGAAGACCTCATCGATAAGCTCGGTGGCGCCGAGGCCGCTGCGCGCCTGACCGGCGTCGGCGTCGAGGCGGTGCGCAAATGGCGCCAGGCCCGCGCCATTCCCACCCGCCACTGGCCCGCCCTGCTCGCCGCGACCGGCCTCGCGCTTGGCGAGCTTCCCGGCGCGCCGGCCGAAGCCCCGGCCGATCCGGAAATCCCCCCCGGCGCCACCGCCGCCCTGGTGCTGGCCGACGGGTCGGTGTTCTGGGGTCGCGGCTTCGGCGCCACCACGCCGGAGCCCGCCCCGGTCGGCGAAGTCTGCTTCAATACCGGCATGACCGGCTACCAGGAGACGCTGACCGACCCGTCCTATGCCGGCCAGATCATCACCTTCACCTTCCCCCATATCGGCAATGTCGGCACGAACGGGGAGGATATCGAAGCCGCCACCGTCGCCGCGCGCGGCCTGATCGTGAAGCAGGACGTGACGGAACCGGCCAATTGGCGCGCGGCACAGGGCCTGGATGCCTGGCTCCGCGCGCGAGGGATCGCCGGGCTCGCCGGCGTAGATACCCGCGCGCTCACAGCCCGCATCCGCGACGGCGGCGCCCCCTCGGGCGTGCTGTGTTTTCCGCCCGAGCCGCGCTTCGATCTTGCCGCGCTCGCCGCCCAGGCCGCCGCCTGGCCGGGGCTGGAGGGCATGGACCTCGCCGCCGAAGTCTCCTGCCGCCAGAGCTACGCCTGGGACGAGACCGAATGGGCCTGGCCCGCCGGCTTCGGCCGCCAGAGCGCGCCGCGCTTCCACGTGGTCGCGGTCGATTACGGCGCCAAGCGCAACATCCTGCGCTGCCTCGCCGCCGCCGGCTGCCGGGTGACCGTGGTCCCCGCCACCGCAAGCGCCGGGGACATCCTGCGCCACCGCCCGGATGGCGTGTTCCTCTCGAACGGGCCGGGCGATCCGGCCGCGACCGGGCGCTACGCCGTGCCCGCGATCCAGGGCGTGCTGGAATCCGGGGTGCCGCTGTTCGGCATCTGCCTCGGGCACCAGT
>JAKAZN010000500.1 GCA_021815835.1 Pseudomonadota bacterium | reverse complement strand
GCATACCGCCGGGATCGCCACGGCCGGCCCCGCGACGGGCTGCGCCATCGGGGCGGCGGCCGGCGCCGCGCCGCGTCCGCCGGGGCGGGGGCGGATGATGGTCGCTTCGGAATCGGTCGGTTCGGCAAACGGATCGTCGCTCATGCGCGCCTATCCCCTGATCGCCCAGCACTCGATCTCAAGGCCCGGCACGTCGCCGGTCACGTGGATCGCGATGCCGCCCGAGCGTGCCAGCGCCGCCCAGTACGGGCTGGACCGGTCGAGTTCAAAATATGTTGTGCCAGCATAATAGGGCAGTTGCCGCGGCGCTACCGGCAGCGCGCGCACAGCGATCCCGGGCAGCGCCACGTTGATGAGCTCGCGGATCTGCTCCACCGGGCCGATCTTGCACAGATTGGGGAAGCCCCGGCGCAGCTGCTCGGCCGGCATCGCCGCCTTCACCGCCAGCACCCAGGTCCCGCTGGCAACCAGGGTGCGATCGGAGATCGGCCCCACCCGGATGCCGAAGCGGCGTTCCTGCAACGGGATCGGCACCGCCGTCTGCTCCAGCACCGCCGACAGCGATTGGCGCAGCGCGGCCATCACCGGGCGGAAGGTCGCCGTCAGGTCCTCGTGCCGGTAGGGCGGGAACTCGGTCGGGCGCTTGCGCGATTCGGTAAAGGTCGCAAGCTCGCCGGCGAGCGAGACGCAGACGCGATAGAACGTCTCCGGGTGCATCTGGCCCACCGTATTCGCCAGATGCGTCATCAACGGTTCGTACCGGTTGCACAATTGCAGCATCAGGTAGTCGGCGATCTCGGCCGCGCCGCGTGTGGAGGTCTCGGACACGCGCCCGGCCAGCGCCTCGGCCCGGTGATGCAGCAGGCCCTGCAATTGCGTGGCGAACCCGGCGAGCACCGGGGAGACCGAGGTCGCCAGCAGGGCCGGGATGTAGCTTTCGTCCAGTTGCGTGCTCTTGTCGGGGCGGATCTCGGCGATGCGCGCGATGCCGATGCCGGTATAGCCCTCCCGCGCCTCGTGCTCGAGCGCGAAGCGCAGGCGCAGCCGTCCGACCGGAACGGTCGCCACGCCCTGATAGCCCGCATTGCTGTCCGAGACCTCGTGCTCGCCCGCGGTGAAGCGCGCCACCGTCTCGGCCCGCGCCGAGGTCGCGACCTCGACCCCGCCGGGTTGGCGGGTGGGCAGGATCAGATAGACGATCGTGTTGCGCGCGCTCTCCGGCAGGTCGATCGGGGTCGGCTGGTCGGTATCGCCGGGTGCGGCGAACGGCGTGCCGTCGGGCAGGATGCCGGAGACCGCCCGCAGCGCGAATTTGCCCAGGGTCAAAAGATCGGCATCGAAATCGAGCTGGGTCAGGCCCCAGGCGAAGGGCCGCAGGCCGGCGGTGCTCGCCCGCACCAGCCGCTCCATGTAACGGTCCTGCTGTTGGAGGTGCTGCGGCTGGAGAAACAGCCCTTCCGTCCAGACGACCCGGTTCTCCCACCCCATCGTCAGGACCCGGCCGGCTTCACGGTGAGCGCGGTACGTCCGACGGTGACTGTCAGGTGGGTGGTCTTATGCGCCGCGATCGGGGAATCGGCGCGCCAGGTGGTGGACTGAAGCGTGCCGTAGGCGGCGAAGAACCCCAGCGCCGTCGCCCGGTCCGGCGGCGTGAGCGTGACGGTCTTGGTGCTGCCGGGCGCCAGCAGGAACTGGTCCTTGTGCACGAGGTCGGCGCCCAGGGTCGCCGCGTCGTGGTTGAAGATCTGGAAGAAATCCGCGTTGTCGAACGCGTTCGTGCCGGCCAGTTGATACACGCGCAGCATGATCGGCGCGCCCGCCCCCCCGGCGCCGGCGTTGGCATCCGCTGTCGCGGTGATCTGCAGCACCACGACCGTCGGCGGCGGTGGGGGCGGCGCGCCGCATCCCGCGACCGCCGCGACCAGAAGGAACGCCGCCACCTTGCAAATCCGCCGCATCATGCTGCCTGATCCCACCCCCGGAGGAATACAGTGTGCCCCGGATCGCCCGCCCGGTGGAAGCCCCTCGGTGGGAGCGAAAATGGCCCGCCAAAATTGGCGGAGGACCGGTCGGACGCGGGATCGGGGTCAGAGCTTGCGGATTTGCGCGTCGTAGGCGCGGGCGAATTCGCGGCCGAAGACGGACTGGAAATCGTCCTCCGCCTCCCGCGCAATGTCCTTGTAGGTATTGCAGAACAATTCCCAGGTCCGGGCCTTGCGCGCCCCGGGCACCAGGTTGCCCAGCAATTTCGGTTGCAGCCGCGCCTCCAGCGCCCCCGGCTCGAACCGCTTGAGCAGGCCGAGCAGCGCGGTCTGGACCCCCGCCATCACCGCCATCTCGTGCGCCCGGACGTCGTCGAAGGCTTCCTGGGCGGAGGCGAGCGGAGCCTTGTAGCCGGGCCGCGCCGGTTGCAGCAGCGCCGCGATCGCGTCTTCCACGGTGACGGCGAATTTGAGCGCGTTGTTGTCCCGGGCGCGCAGCATGGTCTGTTCGACCCGGAATTCGTTCTTGATGGCCGCGCGCGACATCAGCACCTGGCGCAGCCCGTCGACCAGCACGCGGAAGACGGTGCCGGCGTTGCGCATCGCCGTCTCGGTATCGCCGGCGAGCGCGAGGTCCGCCACGCCGGCCCCGTCGAGGAATGCGGCCAGGAGCCGCCCGGCATCGGCCGGCGCCGCCGCGGCTGGCGGGGCGGCGGCTTGCGGGGGCGCGGCGGGCATCGGGCGCGGCGGCGGGGATTGCGGCAATCCCGGCTCGTCGAAGGGCGAGGGCCCCGCTGGCGGGGCCACGGCGGCGGGGGGGATCGGCGCCGGCGCGAGCGGCGTGGGGGCCAGCGGCATCTGGACCG
>JAKAZN010000499.1 GCA_021815835.1 Pseudomonadota bacterium | reverse complement strand
CGCGCCCGCCGCCGGCTGGGTGCTGGGCGCGCGCTTCGCCGACCGCGTCGGCAAGGGCGTGCGCGGCGCGCCGCGCGACGCGCTGGTGGGCGACCTGGCGCCGCCGGGTATGAGCGGAGCGGCGTTCGGCCTGCGCCAGTCGCTCGATACCGTCGGGGCGTTTGCCGGACCGCTGCTGGCGATTCTGCTGATGGCGCTCAGCGGGAACGACATCCGCCTGGTGTTCTGGCTGGCTCTGCCGCCCGGCCTGGCCGCGGTGGCGCTGCTGGCGGTGGCGGTGCGCGAGCCGAAGCGGCCGAAGCCGGAACCCCTGGCCCGCCCGGCGCGCTTCCCGCTGCGCCGGAGCGAACTCGCCCTGCTCGGTCCGCGCTTTCGCGCCGTGACCCTCGCCGGCACGGTGCTGACCCTGGCGCGGTTCGGGGAGGCGTTCCTGGTGCTGCGCGCGCGCGGCCTCGGGCTGCCGCTGGCGCTGACGCCGCTGGTGCTGGTGGTGATGAATATCGTCTATGGCCTCGCCGCCTATCCGGCCGGGGTGCTGGCCGACCGGCTCGACCGGCGCGGCGTGCTGGCGGCAGGCTTCGGCGTGCTGGTGCTGGCCGATCTGGCGCTCGGCCTCGCGCCCGGCCTGGGGGTGGCGATGGCGGGGATCGCGCTGTTCGGGCTGTTCCTGGGCCTGACCCAGGGCGTGCTGTCGGCGCTGGTCTCGGACGCGGTGCCGGCGGCGGCGCGGGGAACCGCGTTCGGCGTGTTCTCGCTCGCGAGCGGGCTGGCGCTGCTGGCCTCCAGCCTGCTGGCCGGGCTGGCCTGGGAGCAGGTGGGGCCGGCCGCCACCTTCCTGGCCAGCGCCGTGTTCGCCCTGGGCGGCCTGGGCCTGCTCTATGGACTGGCGCGGGCGTAGCGCGTGGTTGCCCGCCGGCTCCTTACCGCCCCAGCCGCTCCAGCAGCCGGATATGCGCGCGGATGCCGTGGTGGAAGCAGCGTTCCTCGAATTTCTCGTTCGGGCTGTGCACCTGGTCGTCGTCCAGCCCGAAGCCCATCAGCAGGCTGTCGATCCCAAGGATCCGCTTGAGCGAGGAGACCACCGGGATCGACCCGCCGCTGCCCACCAGCAAGGCCGGGCGGTGGTATTCCTCGGTCAGCACCTCGCGCGCGGCGCGGATCGCGGGGCTGTCGGCGGCGACTTCGATCCCGGGCGCGCCGCTCAGCACGCGGACCTCCGCCTTGGCGTCCGCGGGCAGGTGGGCGGCGAGGAAGCGGCGGAAGGCGTCGGCCACCGCGTCCGGGTCCTGATCGGGCACCAGGCGGAAGGAGACCTTGGCGAACGCCTCGGCCGGGATGACCGTCTTCGCGCCCGGGCCGGTATAGCCGCCCCAGATGCCGTTGATATCCGCGGTCGGGCGCGCCCACAGCCGTTCCAGCCCGGGCATTCCCTGTTCGCCGGCGGGCGCGCGCAGGCCGATATCGCCGAGGAACGCCGCCTCGTCGAACCCCATCGCGCGCCATTCCCCGGCCAGGGCGGCGGCGACGGGTTTCACGCGATCGTAGAACCCCGGCAGCGCGATCCGGCCCTGATCGTCGGCCAGCTTCCCGAGCGCGGCGCAGAGCGCGTTGATCGGGTTCAGCGCCGAGCCGCCGAACAGGCCCGAATGCAGGTCGCGCGAGGCCGCGCGCACCGAAACCTCGGTGAACACGAGGCCGCGCAACCTTGTGGTGATGGCCGGGGTGTCGATGTCCCACATCCCCGTGTCGCTGATGAGCGCGAGGTCGGTGGCAAGCTCGGCCTTGTTCGCTTCCAGGAACGGATCGAGGTTGATGCTGCCGACTTCCTCCTCGCCCTCGATCAGGACGGTGATGCGCGCGGGGATGCCGCCGCCGGCCTCGTGCCAGGCGCGGAGCGCCGAGAGGAACATCATCACCTGGCCCTTGTCGTCCACCGCGCCGCGCGCGACGTAGCGCGGGCCGTGCTTGCCTTCGACCCGTTGCGGCTCGAAGGGCGGGCTGGTCCAGAGCTCCAGCGGATCGACCGGCTGCACGTCGTAATGGCCGTAGAACAGGATGTGCGGGCCGCGATAGCCGGGCGGGCCTGGGTGGTGGGCGACGACGATCGGCTGGCCCGGGGTGGGGCGGAGGGCGGCGGTGAAACCGAGTCCGGCGAGGTAGTCGCGCACCCATTCGCCGGCGCGGAGGCAATCGCGCGCATGTTCGGGCCGCGCGCTGATGGAGGGGATGCGCAGCAGGTCGAACAGGGCCTCCCGCGCGGCGGGGAGGGTGGCGTCGGCGTGGGCGAGGACGGTTTCGGGGGTGGGCATGGCGGGGCCTTCATGGAGGGGGGACCGGCGCGGCATCCTCCCACGGAACGGGCAGCCGGCCCAGATGGCGCGCCTGATCGCTCCCCCGGCGCCGCCCCCCCGGGTGGCGAACCGTGGTGGAACGGGGGCCGGATGGCTTGCTCCGGCGAAACGGGACCGATAGGGTCGCGCGTCACTTGGCGGAGTCCCTCCCGCATGGCCCTCGCCCATCCGGCTCCGCCGGTCGCCGCCCTCAGCCCGGCCGAATTGCACGGGCTGGTGGCGCGCGCGGGGCTGGAGCTCAATCCCGGCCAGCTTGCCGACCTGGTGCTGGTCTGGCGGCAGCTTGCGGGATTGGTGGCCGCGATCCCCCGCGCCCGGCCGCTGCTGGACGATCAGGCTTTCGTGTTCCGCCTGCCGGCCGCGCCGGCGCGCACTCCGGCACCCGCCAAATCCCGGGCTGCGCCCGCGCCGAGCGCGGCGGCCCGCGCCAAGCCGAAGGGCGCGGCGCGCAAGCCGGCCGCGAAGACCGCCCGCCCGGGGACGGCCAAACCCAAGCCCGCC
>JAKAZN010000498.1 GCA_021815835.1 Pseudomonadota bacterium | reverse complement strand
ATGGCCGGTGCGCGCGGCAAGCCGGGCGGCGATCAGTTCCTGCGTGCCTTGCAGGTAGATCAGCACCATTTCGGCGCGCGCGCCGATCAGCACCGCGCGATAGGCGCGCTTCAGCGCCGAGCAGGCGAGAACGGCGCTGCGACCGGCGGCGCGCGCGCGGTCGATCTCGGCGGCGATGGCGGCGAGCCAGGGCGCGCGGTCGGCGTCATCCAGCGGGATGGCGGCGTGCATCTTGGCGATATTGGCGGGCGGGTGGAACGCATCGCCCTCGATCAGGTCCCAGCCCAGGCGGTCGGCGAGGCCGCGCGCGATGGTGGTCTTGCCGCAGCCGGAGACGCCCATCACGAGGAGGATGGTCATGGGCGGCCGTTATTTCTGGTTCAGCATGTGCTCGGTATGCCCGCCGAAGCCGAAGCGCATGGCCGACAGGATCTTCTCCCCGAAGGTGTGATCCTTGCGCGAGCGGAACCGCGCAAACAGCGCGGTCGCCAGGACGTTCGCCGGCACTGCTTCCTCCACCGCCGCGTCCACGGTCCAGCGGCCCTCTCCGGAATCCTCCACGAAGCCGGAGAAATGCTCCAGCGTCTCGTCGCCCGCCAGCGCCTCGGCGGTAAGATCGAGCAGCCAGGACGAGACCACCGAGCCGCGCCGCCAGACTTCGGCGATGTCGCCCAGGTTGAGCGCGAAGCGTTCGTCTTCCGCCAGCGCGTCGGCGGCGCGGCCCCGCAGGATGTCGAAGCCTTCCGCATAAGCCTGCATCAGGCCGTATTCGATGCCGTTATGCACCATCTTCACGAAATGCCCGGCCCCCGCCGGGCCGGCATGGATGTAGCCGCGCTCGGCGCGAGGATCGCGCGCGCCGCGGCCCTCGGTGCGGGGAATCGTGCCGAGGCCCGGCGCGAGGGCGGCGAAGATCGGGTCCAGATGATCGACCGCCTCCTTCGCGCCGCCGATCATCAGGCAATAGCCGCGCGCGAGACCCCAGACGCCGCCGGAGGTGCCGCAATCGAGATAACGGATCCCCTTCGCGGCCAGCGCTTTCGCGCGGCGGATATCGTCCTTCCAGAAACTGTTGCCGCCGTCGATCACGATATCGCCCGTGCTCAGCATCCCGCCCAGCGCGGCGATCGTGTCTTCCGTGATCTTGCCCGAGGGCAGCATCACCCAGACCGCGCGCGGCG
Organism: Pseudomonadota bacterium; assembly: GCA_021815835.1. Taxonomy (GTDB): domain Bacteria; phylum Pseudomonadota; class Alphaproteobacteria; order Acetobacterales; family Acetobacteraceae; genus JAJZVS01. The sequence goes on along the minus strand of JAKAZN010000498.1, from coordinate 1,684 downwards.
ACGGACCCAGCGCGGCGACCAGCGCGGCGAGCGTGTCGGCCGGCGTCGCGCCTTCGCCGCCGAGCTCCTGCGCGGCCTCGGCCTTGGCGTCGAACACCACGCATTCATGCCCCGCGCGCATCAGGCGGCGGGAGATATTGGCGCCCATGCGCCCCAGGCCGACCACGCCGATGCGCATCGCGTTCCTCCATCCGATCGATCTTGAACGGGCCGGCACGCGGCCCGCGCGGCTTACGACGCCGGCATCGCCCAGCGCCCGGCATCCCATTCCGGGGCATAGGCGCGGTTCGTCTGCGCCGGGTTGCGGTTCACCAGCGGGCGGGCGAACAGCGGGTGGCGCATGGAGCGCACCTCGTGCTCGATCGTGAACAGCACCTTGTTCGTCTTCACATCGACGATGTCGTTGAAGCGGTACTGATGCTGGTCGGATTCCTCGGTGATCAGGCCGCGCTCCAGCAATTTCTTGTGCGGGCCGGAGAAATCCGCGAGCGTGATCTGGATGTGGTGCCCGTCATAGGCGGGCTGCTTGGCGTCGGTCTCGCGGAACAGGATCTTGTTGCCATCGCCCAGCACCGCCCAGGCGTGCTTGCCGCGCGCATCCTTGCCGACGCCGGCAATGCCACCCAGGACCTCACGGTAGAAGCGGCCGATGCCGGCGAGGTCGGTGCCTTTCGGGATGTCGCATTCCACATAGGGCATGCCGAGATTGATCCGGCCCCAGCGCGCCGGGTCCGGCGCGTGGCAGCGGATGCGGTTGCCCCAGGGGCAGGTGGTCTCCACCCCGTCCGCGGTGTCCTTGTAGCTGAACTTCGTACCCGCGAGGTCCTTGCTCACCCGTTCCAGCCGCGCCAGCAGCGCGGCCTTGTCGGGGATCACGAGGCCGGTGGTGCCGCGCACCACCTGGGCGGCGCGCGCGGGCAGATGGAACTGCGCCCGGCCGATATTGATCCACATATTGTCGAGACCCGTCATCAGATACGGATCGCGCGTGAGGCCGAGGCCGGAGACATAGAAGATCGTCGCCAGGCGCTGATCGGGCACCGTCACGTTGACGTGCCCGAGCTCGACGATGTTGCCGAGGTCCTCGACCGTGCGGTCGAAGGTCGGCGTTGCGGTGGCCATGTCGTTCATAGGTCGGTTTCCCCCTGCCGGAGCGACGGATTTCAGGCATGATACCGCCAGGGGACGGTCCGCGGTCAATGGGCGGGGCCGGCTCGGCGGAAATCCCAGGGGGAAACGGATGACGGAAGGCGACGGCCAGGGCCGGGGTGGGTTTGGCGTGCTGGCGCGCGCGCCCGGCTTCCTGCGCCTTTGGGCGGTGGGCGGGCTGTCGAACGGGATGCGCCAGTTCGAGATTCTCGCCGCCGGGCTGTTCACGTTCCAGATCACGCATTCCGGTCTCGCGGTCGCCGTGGTCTCCGCCTGCCGCAACCTGCCGATGTTCGCGTTCGGCGCGCTTGCCGGGGTGGTTTCGGAATCGCTCGACCGCAAGGTGATCCTGGCCACGGCGCAGGGAGTGAGCGCCTGCGCCTCGCTCACCATGGCGGCGCTCGCGTTTGCCGGCGTGCTGACGCCGTGGGAGATCGCGGTGGCCGCGCTGGTCAGCGGCACGATGTGGTCCACCGAGGGCGCGACGCGGCGGCGGATGCTGGGCGAGGCGGTGGCGCCGGCGCTGCTTTCGCGG
>JAKAZN010000497.1:1993-2867 GCA_021815835.1 Pseudomonadota bacterium | reverse complement strand
TTCGTCGCTGAAGCAGCGGCGCCGCTGGATAGCCTGCGCGCGCTGATCGCCGAGACCCGGCTGGACTTGCCGCCAGGTCTGCCGCCGATGTCGGGCGGGCTGGTCGGCTATCTGGGCTACGACATGGTGCGGCTGATGGAGCGGCTGCCGGAAAAGAACGCCGACACGATCGGCGTCCCGGACGCGCTGCTGATCCGCCCCACCCTGTTCGCGATCTTCGATAACGTGAACGACGAACTGACCCTGGCGGCGCCGGTGTATCCGCGGCCGGGTGTCTCGGCCGCCACCGCTTGGGACGCGGCCCAGGCACGTCTGGCGGATGCGCGGGCCGCCTTGGACCGGCCGCTACCACGGGCGGCGCCCCCGGTCGCCCTGCCGCCGCCGCCGGCGCCAGGCTCGTCGATGACGCCGGAAGCGTTCAAGGCGGCGGCCTTGCGGGCGAAGGAATATATCGCCGCCGGGGACGCGTTCCAGATCGTGCTGAGCCAGCGTTTCTCGGCGCCGTTCGCGCTGCCGCCGCTGGCGCTGTATCGCGCGCTGCGGCGGATCAATCCCGCGCCGTTCCTGGTGTACCTGGATTTCGGCGGGTTTTCCGTGGTCGCGTCCAGCCCCGAGATCCTGGTGCGGTTGCGCGACGGGATCGTGACCTTGCGGCCCCTGGCCGGCACCCGCCGGCGCGGCGCGACGCATGAGGAAGACCAGGCGCTGGAAGCCGAATTGCTGGCCGATCCGAAGGAGCGCGCCGAGCATCTGATGCTGCTGGATCTGGGTCGCAACGATGTCGGACGCGTGGCGGCGCTGGGATCGGTGAAGGTGACCGAGAGCTTCGTCGTGGAACGCTTCAGCCACGTGATGCATATCAGCTCGAACGTGG
>JAKAZN010000497.1:0-1983 GCA_021815835.1 Pseudomonadota bacterium | reverse complement strand
AACGTGGAAGGCCGTCTGGCGGAGGGGAAGGATGCGCTGGACGCGCTGATCGCGGGGTTCCCGGCCGGCACGCTGTCGGGCGCGCCGAAGGTCCGCGCGATGGAGATCATCGAGGAGCTGGAAGGCGAGCGGCGTGGTATCTACGCCGGCTGCATCGGCTATTTCGCCGCCAACGGCACGATGGATACTTGCATCGGACTGCGCACCGCGCTGGTGAAGGACGGGATGATGTACGTGCAGGCCGGGGCGGGGATCGTGGCAGATTCCGATCCCGCGGCGGAACAGGAGGAATGCCGGCAGAAGGCGCGCGCGCTGTTCCGCGCGGCCGAGGAGGCGGTGCGGTTCGCGGCTGGCGAAGGGTAGCGGACGGCGTTTCCGCTATTGGGTCAGGACGACCGTCCCGGTCGCGGCGGCAAGCGTGCTGTTGGCGGGCGCACTCGGGCAGCTGATGCTGTACTGAGCGTCGTTGTAGTCATAGTCGTCCTTGCCGCCGCCCATGTCGTTCCAGAAGAAGTAGATCATCTGCCCGGGCGTCTGCGCGCAGTTCACGGTTGCGCCAGACGGTGTGGCGTTGGAACAGCTGCCGGGGCTTTGGGTCGGAGTAGGTTTGGACGTGGTGGCAATCCCGATCTGCAGCGCGCAGTTTTTCGCGACTGTCGGGTAGGCCTGCTTGCTCGGCGGGGAAAGCTGCGAATAGAGCCAGTTGGTATGTCCCTCCGGGCTGCCATACTGGTTCGACCCGTAGCCATGGATTCCACCGGTGACGTTCTTCAGCGCGAAGCCGATCGACTGGCCCGCCGTGATCTGGATGCCGGGAAGGCTGGTCGGCTCCGGCCCGGTATTGGTGAACAAGCTATGCATGGCAGAGGCGGCCGGCAGGCCCCCGTTCGACGGGACAACATACCAATAGATCGTGTTGGCGTCCCAGGCGCTGCTTTTCCAGTTGCCGAGTGAGGCGGTCAGCGTGATCACCGGATTGAGCCCGGTGGCACCCACGTTGGTCGAAATGCTCGGGATGACGAAAGACAGAACAGTGGTCGGCACGGCTGCCTTCGCTGCGATGGCAACCGTATAATTCGTGATCGCCCCGATGGTGGTCGGGGTCCCAGGCGTTGCGGTGTAGGTCACGCCGTCATTCTTGGGCAGCGAGGCGATCGCCTGCGTCATGTAGTTCTGCGCCGCGGTCTGCGCGGCAGTCTTGCTGCCGGTGCTGTTATAGACCGCGGCGCCCGCGAGCGCCGCCGAATCGCTCGCCTGCTGCAGTGCGATGTGAAACTGCGTGACCCGGCTGAGATCGATCGCGATCCCGGCCGTGAGAAGGAGCGGGGCCATTGCCAGCCCCGTCAGCAACGCGACTCCGGCGTGTCGGTCCGCGGCAAACTTGCGGGCGCGCTGGGCGACGATCGGTGCGATGAATGCGGGCATCGTTGAGGTTCCGATGAAGCGGGAGGGGGAGATCAGTTGTAGGTGACGGTGCTGTTCGTCCGCGGGCGCGCGAAGGCGGTCTCGGTCAGGGAGAAGGTGGCGGGCAGTACAAGCGAGAGCGGGTTGTGGAACGTGTAGGTCGCTTGCACGACGATCGTGCTGTCGCCGTTGGAGGGCACGAGATTCGCGGCCAGGGTTGGCGCGTTGGTAAGCGCGGACCCGTTCCCGCAACTCTCGCTGTGCCAATCGATTCCGACGGCGCCCGAGGTTGCGCCGCGGGTGACGCTGGCAACACTGATCTGCAGGCCCGTGGTGGAATAAGGCTCCATCTCATCAAGCGATCCTTGGCAGAAATCCGATATTTGCGCGGCGGTGACCACGGCCTGCGTGGCGATCAGCTGGGCCATGGTCTGCGCGGCGGAGGCCAGGTCCGTTTCGGCGCGGATCACCTCGGTCAGGCCGACCGTGCCGGTGGCCAGCGCGACCAGGACGGGTGCCACGATCGCGAACTCGATCCCGCTGACACCGCGGCGGGCGGCGATGATGGCGCGCAGGAAG
>JAKAZN010000496.1 GCA_021815835.1 Pseudomonadota bacterium | reverse complement strand
CGGCCAGGACAAATCGCGCCATAAGCGCGCGGTGAAAGTGTGGGACCGGCGGGAGTTCCGTGACCTGGACGGGGACGCGGAGCTGGGGACGCGCAATTTCCGCCTGGCGCTGCGCCGGCTGCGCCGTTTCGCGCGCCAGGGCGCGCCGGTGGAGCTGGATATTCCGGACACGATCCGATCGACCGCGAACAACGCGGGGATGCTGGATCTGAAGCTGGTGCCGGAGCGGCACAACGCGGTGAAGATCCTGCTGTTCCTCGATGTCGGCGGATCGATGGACGAGCATGTGCGGCTGTCGGAGGAATTGTTCTCGGCGTGCCGCGGGGAGTTCAAGCATCTGGAGCATTTCTACTTCCATAATTTCCCGTACGAGCGGGTGTGGAAGGAGAATCGGCGGCGGCATGACCGGGTGATCCCGACCGAGGAGGTGCTGCGGACCTACGGGGCGGATTACCGGCTGATCTTCGTGGGCGACGCGGCGATGAGCCCGTACGAGATCACCATGGCGGGCGGGTCGGTGGAGCATTGGAACGCGGAATCCGGGCGGGCCTGGCTGGAGCGGCTGACCGGGCATTACCGGCGCTCGGCGTGGCTGAACCCGACGCCGGAATCGCAATGGGGCTACACGCAGTCGATCGCGATGACGCGGCAGTTGATGGAGCGGCGGATGTTTCCGCTGACGCCGGACGGGATCGAGGCGATGACGCGGGAGTTGGGACGGTAGAGGGGGGGCATGGCCGCGGAACTTCCCAGCACGACCGCGTCGATCCGCGCGCGCAGGTGTTCGAGTGGAAGGTCGAGTTCGCGCGCGCGGCGGACGAAAGCCTTCCGGGCCACGCCCGTATCGGTGTAGCGGCGGAAGCGGCCCGCGCGGCCAGCGCGCGGTAGCAGCGCCATCCGCTCGTCGTAGCGGATCGTGTCGATCGGGAAACCGCGATCCGTCATGCCTGACTGCCCGGTGGATGCAGCTTGCATCTGGAATCGCTCCGGACCCTAGGCTCGGTGGGGCGACCAGCACCGGAGGGTGGCCCGTATCGGAACGAGCGACATGGACAGACACCTCCGGTCAACGACAATCCAGGAGACCGATGCCCCGCTTCTACCTCAACCGCAGCGAGGCCGACTACGCGCACTGGCCGCCCGCACCGCGATGGCCTACTCGGGAACCACCTCGCCCGAACCGCCGAATTCGGCCGGGAAATCCTTCAGTTTGGGCAGTCCATCGCGCATGGGCAGTACTGTCTCGGCATAGTTCACATGCACCTGCGGGACGAAGGACAGCCCCGGGATCGTAGCGGCGAACACATCAATCATGTTCAACGGCGGATGAGCAGCCATCAGGTGTCCGCCGCAGAGGCGGCAGAACTTGCGATGACTCATGTCCGTCTTGTGGTAGGTCGCGACATGCTCCCCGCCCTTGGTCACTTCCACCGCCTCGGGCGACCAGAGAGTGAAGGCGTTGACCGGCCCACCCGACCAGGACCGACAAGACCGGCAATGGCAGTAGCCCATCGCGTTCGGATTGCCGGTGACGCGAAGCTCGACCGCGCCGCAGAAACAGGCGCCGTTGTAAGGGCCGCTCATGATCGCCTCCCGGTTTGCATGACGTTGGGAGATGGTCTCGGCCATTTTGGTCAGCAAGGGAACCCCCGCGCGCCGCCTGATCGCGGCGGGCACGCCAACCTCGGCCCCGCGGGCGGCACCAGCCGCCCAGCCCTACCCGCACCGCCCCACCCCCCGCGCCGGCGGACACCGCACCGACCCGAACGAGCAGAACACGCAGCAATCCCCCTGCCTCGGCCGCATCGGCGCTCCGCAGCCCGGACAATCGAACACCACCACGCAGGCATCCTCCGGCATCGTCTCGGCCGCGGCGTGCCCGCAGTGCGGACAGGTCAGCACGGACACAAGCCCCGCCGCGCCCTCAGACATAGGCCCACCCCACATAGACCAGCGCCGCACCTACCAGCAGCCCGAGCAGGGTCAGGCCGCGCAGCACCGGCCCCGCGCAGACCGCGCCGGGCACGCAGACCCGGCGCCATTGCTGGCGCGCGAGCAGCCCCGCCCCGACCGCCAGCGCACCTGTCGCCCCGGCCAGCAACACCCCCCGCACCGGATCGGCCAGCCGGGCGATCCCGCCCAGCCACGCCACCCCGAGGCCCGCGCTCGCCAGCAGGAACGGCAGGCCGCAGCAGGACGCCGCGCCGAACGCGGCGCCCACCCCGCCCCAGGTCAGCCACGCGGCCCCGATCCCCGCCAGGGGCCGCGCGCGCGGTGCTCGATCCGACATGTCTCATCCTCCTTGGCCGATCGTGCCGCGGAGCCTAGGGTCTGGAGCCACTCCAGACGCAAGCCCCCTTTCAGCGGAGAGCCAGCCATGACGGATCGCGGTCTCCCGATCGGCGCGCTGGCGCGGCGCAGCCGCTGCGCGATCGACACGATCCGCTATTACGAGCGGGTGGGTCTGCTGCCGCGCCCGGACCGCGAGGGCCGTTTCCGCCGCTACACCGAGGCCGACGTCGCCCGCGTCGCCTTCGTCCGCCGCGCGCGTGAACTCGGGTTTCCGCTCGACCAGGTGCGCGCCCTGCTGCGGCTGGCCGCGCTGGGCGAGGGCGCGGGCGGGGCGGGGGCATGTGCCGAGGCGCAGGCGATCGCGCGCGCGCATCTGGCCGATCTGCGCGCGCGCATCGCCGATCTGCGCGCCGTGGCAAGCGTGCTCGACACGGTCCAGCGCGCCTGCGCCGACGGGACTCTGGGGGCGTGTCCGGTGATCGCCAGCCTCGCGGACGCCGCGTGAGCCGCGCCTGGTGGTCCGGCACGCTCGGCGCGCTGCGCGCCGCCGATCCCGAAACGATCATCGCCCACCTCGCGCT
>JAKAZN010000495.1 GCA_021815835.1 Pseudomonadota bacterium | reverse complement strand
GTTTGTTGCGTCCCCGCAGGGTGGCAACCGGGCGGGCGTGGCGGTGCTGCTGCTGCTGATCAGCATGATGGGCGGACGGTTGATCCCGAGCTTCACCCGCAACTGGCTGGCGCGCGCGTATCCCGCCGGCCGGATGCCGGCGCCGTTCGGGACCATGGATCGCGTGGCGCTCGGCGCAGTGGCGCTTGCGCTGCTGGCATGGGTCGTGGCGCCGGGCGCGGCGGCAAGCTCCTGGGCCGCGCTCGCCGCCGGCTTGCTGCTGCTCGGCCGTCTCGCACGCTGGCAGGGCTGGCGCACCGGCCGGGAGCCGCTGCTGCTGGTCCTGCATGTGGGCTACGCGTGGCTGGCGGGTGGGTTCCTGCTGCTCGGGATTGCCGGGTTGACCGGGTGGCTGGCGCCGGCCGACGCGGTACACGGGCTGACGATGGGGGCGGTCGGCACCATGACCCTAGCGGTGATGACCCGCGCCACTCTGGGCCATACCGGCGGGGCGTTGCATGCCGGGCCGGGGGCCTGCGCGGCCTATGCTCTGGTCAGTCTCGCGGCGCTGCTACGGGTTGCGGCGCCACTGGCCGAGGACGACACGCTGCTGCTCGTGCTCGCCGGGGCGGCCTGGAGCGGCGCGTTCGGGCTGTTCGTGGTCTTGTGTTTCGGGCCGCTCACCCGGCCGCGGGTCCGCCGCCCCGATTCGCCGTGACGGGGGCGTGCCGACACCCCACGACGGGGAGGGCTGCCTCAGCACGGTGCGGCACGATCGTCGGTCGTGCCGGTAGATGGAGATTTCGATGACGGCACAATGCGGTACCGCCCGACTGGCCCCCGAAGGCAGCCCGGCGATGGCGTGTTTGCCGGCCCCTGGCGACCCGGGAATGTCGTGAAACATCTTCCGCCCGCCTATTTCGCGCTGGTGATGGCGACCGGAATCGTCTCGATCTCGGCACGGGATTTCCAGATTCCCGTCCTGGCGGCCGGGCTGTTCGGGGTCAATCTTGCCGCCTACGCGGTGCTGGCGGCGCTGAGCGTGCTGCGGGCGATCCGCTACCCGCGGCTCTTTTTCGCCGACATGACCGACCACCGGCTCGGGCCCGGCTTCTTCACCGCGGTCGCCGGGTCCTGCATCCTCGGCACCCAGTTCCTGCTGATGGCGCACAGCCTGGCGGCGGCGATCGTGTTCCTGGCGCTCGGCGTCGCGCTGTGGATCGGCCTCACCTACACGATCTTCACCGCCTTCACGGTCAAGCGCCACAAGCCGCCGCTGGAGGAGGGGATCACCGGGGCCTGGCTGATCGCCGTGGTCGCCACCCAGTCGATTGCGGTGCTGGCGGCGCTGATCGCCGGGCACTGGCCGCAGCCCTACCGGCTGGAGCTCAATTTCTTCGCACTGTCGATGTGGTTGTGGGGCGGGATGTTCTACATCTGGATCATCTCGCTGATCTTCTACCGCTACAACTTTTTTCCCTTCTCGCCAGGCGACCTGACACCGCCCTACTGGATCAACATGGGGGCGATGGCGATCTCCACCCTGGCCGGCGCGCGGCTGGTGCAGAACACGCCGGATGCGCCGTTCCTGGCCTCCCTGCTGCCGTTCCTCAAGGGGTTCACGGTGTTCTACTGGGCCACCGGGACGTGGTGGATCCCCATGCTGCTGGTGCTGGGCATCTGGCGGCATGGGTTCCAGCGGTTTCCGCTGCGCTACGATCCGCTGTACTGGGGCGCGGTGTTTCCGTTGGGAATGTACACCGTGGCGACACGGCAAATGGCGGCGGCGCTCGATCTGCCGTTCCTGGACCCGCTGCCGCCGGTGGTGTTCGTGTTCGCACTGGCAGCCTGGACGCTCGCCTTCGTCGGGCTGCTGTGGGAGCTGCACAAATTCGTGGTGTCGCGCCCGCGTTGAGGCATGCACGCCCGACGGCCGACACCCGGGGGCACCGGCTCGGCCCCCTCCCCCCCGGGGGGCTGCGGTTCGCGTCGATGCGGCGCACTATCCCGCGGCGGGGCGCTTCACCTGGGCAGCCGACCAGAAGCAGACCCGCCCCTTGGCGTGGGCGTAGATGATCGCATCCGGCATGTCGCAGAGCATGGTGACACAAAAGAGCGCATTGTCGCGCGTCATCGCCCAGGCCTCCTTCTGCATACCGCACTCAGTGCCGACCTTACCGCTGGCGCGCAGTGGGCGACAAAAGACGTTCGCGAGTGTGCCGAACGATCACCTGATCACGGCAATCATGTCACGAAGGCGCGGGTGTTCAGCCGTCTCAAGCCATTCGAATACTACCATCTCCGTGGTCACGATCTCCGCTCCATTCCGCTCCATTCGCCGGGTTGCGGTTTCCTTGCTCTCTGAACGACGCGAGCCGACCGCGTCGCACACGACAAAGACCCGCCGGCCTGCACTCAGCAAACCCATCACGGTCTGCAACACACAGACATGGGCTTCACATCCTGAGACGATAAGGTCACGACGATCCGCGATGGTTTCCAGAAAGCCAGCCGTGCGACACGCATCGAACGTCATCTTGTGCGCGAGGCGGCCAGGATCGGATCGAAGCTCCGGCACCGTGCTGCCGAGGCCGTTGGCGTTCTGCTCGGTGAACAGGATCGGCACTCGAAGCATCTTCGCCGCATCGAGGAGGCGGCGCGCGTTGGCGACGACCGACATGCTGTCATCGATCGCGGGAACAAGTTTGGACTGAAAATCCACAACCAGCAAAATCGAACTCTCGCGATTGATGGTTGGCATGCTTCGCGGTCCTTCTCCAAAGATCTATGGCGTATTGTCCAGGCTTGCTACAACCCGCGGCAGCGATGCATCCTCACCGACGGTGTGGGCCGCGAAGGAGTCCTTGACGATGCGCGCCCGTCCCGGATGGCGATCACCAGGAAGCC
>JAKAZN010000494.1 GCA_021815835.1 Pseudomonadota bacterium | reverse complement strand
GGCGGCGGGATGGGGTTTCCGGGGGGGCTTCGGGCTTGGGCTCGGTCGGGTCGATATCCATGCGCGCCTCCTGCGGGGCAATTGCGGGGCGTGATCGCACGTGCCCGGCGGCCCCGGCATGACAATATGGCAAGGCGGACCGATTTTTCATGCGCGCCGGCGCGGATCGGGCCACATAGGGGCGGTGCAGCATGGAGCCCCGCATGACCCGTGACGAAATCCTGGCCGCCTCGGCGATGCCGCTGGCGAGCCCGAGCTACCCCAAGGGACCCTACCGCTTCATCGACCGCGAATATCTGCTGATCCACTACGAATCCGATCCCGACGCGATCCGCGCCATGCTGCCCGAGCCGCTGGAGCCGGACGGCAATCACGCCATCTTCGAGTGGATGAAGATGCCGGACAGCTCTGGCTTCGGCAGCTACACGGAATGCGGCATCAACATCGCCGCCAAATGGAACGGCACGCCGTGCAATTATTCGGCGATGATGTTCCTCGACGACGAAAGCCCGACCACCGGCGGGCGCGAGATCTGGGGCTTTCCCAAGAAGATCGGCGAGCCCGAACTGTCCGTCCATCACGACACCCTGACCGGCACGTTGCGCTACGCCGCGCACGAGGTCGCGTTCGGCACCATGGCCTACAAGTACAGCTCGCTCGCCCAGGATCATGGCGAGACCCTGGCCGGGATGGGCAAGCTCAACGTCAACCTGAAATTCATCCCCGATGTCGATGGATCGCCGAAGATCGCGCAACTGGTGGGCTATCATCTGGCCGAGGTGACGCTGAAGGGCGCCTGGGCGGGGCCGGCGCGACTGCACCTGGTGCCGCACGTGAATTGCCGGGTGGCCGACCTGCCGGTGCGCAAGATATTGTTCGGCCGCCACATCCTGGCGGACCTGACCCTGCCCTACGGGTCGGTCCTGCACGACTACCTCGTCTAACCCCTGCAACGGAGCATTCTTCCATGAGCCTCAAGGGCAAGGTGGCGCTGGTCACCGGTTCGACCAGCGGCATCGGTCTCGCGATCGCGCGCGCGCTCGCGGCCGAGGGCGCCGATCTGATGCTGAACGGGTTCGGCCCGGCCGATGCGATCGAGACCGAGCGGGCGGGCCTCGCGCGTACCTTCGGCGTGCGCGCGCTGTATAACCCCGCGGATATGTCCAAGCCCGAGCAGATCGCGGCGATGGTCGCCGAGGCCGAGGCGAAGCTGGGCGCGGTGGATATCCAGGTCAACAACGCGGGCATCCAGTTCGTCGCCAATGTCGAGGATTTCCCGAACGAGAAATGGGATCAGATCATCGCGATCAACATGTCCGCGGTGTTCCACGGGATGAAGGCGGCGATCCCGGGGATGAAGAAGCGCGGCTGGGGACGGATCATCAACATCGCCTCCGCGCACGGGCTGGTCGCGAGCCCGCAGAAGGTTGCCTATGTCGCGGCCAAGCACGGCGTGGTCGGGATGACCAAGGTGGCGGCGATCGAGACCGCCAACAGCGGCATCACGGTGAACGCGATCTGCCCGGGCTGGGTGCTGACGCCGCTGGTGGAGAAGCAGTTGGAAGACAAGGCGAAGGAGCAGGGCACCAGCGTCGAGCAGGAGAAGCAGGCGTTCCTGTCGGAAAAGCAGGCGATGACGAAATTCACCACCGCCGAGCAGATCGGCGGGCTGGCGGTGTTTTTGTGTTCGGAGAGTGCGGCGACGATGACCGGCGCGCCGGTGTCGATCGATGGGGGGTGGGTGGCGCAGTAGCCCCGGCTTACGTGGCGGGGGCCTCGGCGTCGCGGCGGAAGGGGCGGTCGCCGCGCGCGGCGAGACGCGCGCGCACCGCCTCGCTCGCCGCCGGGCCGGGGACCACGCGGAAATTGGGGCCGGCGAGACGCTCGCCGCTCGCCCGATCGACCACCACCGGATCCACCGTCAGGCCGGTATCGGCGCGCGCGATCTGGATCACGGCGCCCTCGGGCGCGAAATGCTTGTTGCCCCAGGCGAGCAGCGCCAGCAGCACCGGGTGGAAATCGCGTCCGCGCTCGGTCAGCACGTATTCGTAGCGGGCCGGGCGGTCCTGGTAGCGGCGGCGCTCGAGCAGGCCGGACGCGACCAGCGCGTTCAGCCGGCGGGTCAGGATGTTCGGCGCGACGCCGAGATTGCGCTGGAACTCGTCGAAGCGGGTCAGCCCGTAGAAGGCGTCCCGCAGGATCAGGATGGACCACCATTCGCCCACCCGCTCCAGCGAGCGGGCGATCGGGCAGGGCATGGCGCCGAAGCTTGTGCGATGCATGGGCGGGATATGGCACGACGGCTTGCATTTTGCAAGACAGCTGCGGGGGCAGACGCGTCTATACTGCCGGGATCGCGCTATCGGGGAGAGGTTCATGTCGCCGTCGTTTCGTCGCCTGCCGGGGATTGCCGTGCTGTGTCTGCTGCCGTGCCTCGCGCTGGCGGCGCCGCCCAGCCCGGCTGCCGCCCCGGCTGCCGCCCCGGCTGCGGCCCCCGTCGCCACCCCGTCGCCGGCGCCCGTCGCCCCCACGCCGGCGTTCAAGCCGATGGCCAATCCCTTGCATGTGATATCGGTCATCACCTTCGCCGGCGGGACCGACCTGCCGCTCTGGGTCGCGCAGCGCGAGGGCTTCTTCGCGGCGCAGAAGCTTGCGGTGCAGATCAGCTATACGCCCGGCTCCATTTACCAGATGTCGAACCTGATCGCCGGGAACTACGACATCGCGATGACCGCGCTGGATAATCTGGTGGCCTATGACGAGGGCCAGGGCGAGTACCCGGTCCCCGGCAATCCCGACCTGGTGGCGGTGCTCGGCGCGGACGATTATTTCCTTTCGCTGGTGGCGCAGGCGCCGTACTCCACGATCGCGAGCCTCAAGGGCCAGACCCTTT
>JAKAZN010000493.1 GCA_021815835.1 Pseudomonadota bacterium | reverse complement strand
GCGCAGCTGTTCGCTCAGCGCTGCGGGCGACAGGCGCAGAAATTCCCCGTCCGGGGTCAGCAGCGCGGCGACGCCGTGGCCGGCGGCCAGCGCGGGCGCGGCCTCGGTTGGAAGGGCGGCAGGGCCGGGGACGGAGGAAGCGGGGGCGATCGGCGTGACCTTCCAGCGCGCCGGAGCGGCTCCGGCGGTTCGGGACCGGGGCAGGGGAGCGAGCCCGCCCCTGAGACGCGCCGCCGGGCGGCGCGCCTCAGAGCGCGGGAGGTTAGCAGGTCATGGCCCCGATTGCAGCCGTCGGCAGCTCAAACCCCGCGCGGCCGCGCCTCGATGTCCAGGATCGACATCGTGTTGCCCGCGCTTCTGTGTATGAGGGGAAGCGCGGGCAACCGCCCTTTCCGGCCCCGCCCCGGTGGACGTCAGTACCGCGGGCGTCGCCCTGCCCGGGGGTGAAGGCCCCCTTCCCACGCCCCCCCATATCCGCCAGGAAGCCGCCCATGCGCACGCCCCCCTGGCTTCCCCTCCTGCTCGGCTTCCTCACCGCGGTCGGCCCTGCCTCCACCGACATGTATCTCCCCGCCTTCCCCGCCATCGAGGCCGGGCTGCACGCCCCGGCAGGCGCCGCGCAATACACGCTCGCCGCCTGGTTCGCCGGTCTCGCGGTGGGCCAGCTCACCCAGGGCACCATCTCGGACCGGTTCGGCCGCCGCGTCCCGCTGATCGTCGCCGGCGCGATCTACACGATCGCCTGCGCCGCCTGCGCGCTGGCTCCCTCCATCCTGGCGCTGTCGGCGTTCCGCGTGATCGCCGCCATCGCCGCCTCGGCCGGCATGGTCATCCCCCGCGCCATGGTGCGCGACCTGGCCGACGGGCACGAGGCGGCGCGGATGCTCTCGCGGCTGATGCTGGTCATGGGCGTGGCGCCGATCCTGGCCCCCAGCGTCGGCGGCGCGGTGCTGATCTTCGCCACCTGGCGCTGGATTTTCTGGATCATGGCGGGCTACGGCGCGGTGTCGCTCGCGCTGGTGATCCGCTTCCTCCCCGACACGATGGCACCCGAGCACCGCATGCGGCTGCCCCCCGGCCGGCTGCTTGCCCGCTACATCGCGATCCTGCGCGAGCGGCATTTCCTCACCCACGCCGCGATGGGCGCGGCCGGGACCTTCGCCTTCTTCGCCTATCTCGCCGGCTCCTCGCCGGTGTTCATCGACGGCTTCGGCCTCAGCCCCAGCGCCTACGGGGTGTTGTTCGGCGTTTGCGCGATCGGGCTGATCGGCGCGGCGCAGGTCAACGCGCGCCTGCTGCCGCGTTTCGGGACCGCGACGATCCTGCGCTGGGTCGCGCGCGCCTACGCGCTGGCCGCCGCGGTCCTGGTGGCGGTCGCCTTCGGCCGCGTGCATGTGCTCGCCGCGGTGTTCGCCCCGATCTTCGTGATGGTGAGCCTGCAAGGCATGATCAACCCGAACACCACCGCCGGCGCGCTGGGCCGACACGGGGCGCAGGCGGGGAGCGCGTCCGCCGTGATGGGCACGATGCAATTCCTGATGGGCGCGATCAGCGGCCTGCTGGTGGGCGTGTTCACCGACGCCACGCCGCGCGGCATGGCCGGGCTGATGGCGCTGGGCGCGGTCGGGCTGCTGCTTGCGGACCGGGCCCGCGCCCGGGCATCCTTGGCCGCATGACCCCTTTGATCGGCATTCCCGCCTGCGCGCGCGAGGTGAACGGCACCCCGCGTCACGACACGCCCGCGCGTTACGCCGAGGCCGCGGGCGCCGCCGCCGGTCTGCTTGCCGTGATGATCCCCCCGCTCGGCCCCGGCCAGGTCGCGCTGCTCGATCGGCTGGACGGGCTGCTGGTCCCCGGCAGTCCGAGTAACGTCCATCCCGACCTCTACGGCGGCGGCCCGAGCCTCACGCCCGAGCTGCATGATCCGGCGCGCGACGCGACCGTGCTGGCGCTGATCCGCGCCGCGCTCGCGCGCGGGATGCCGGTGCTGGCGATCTGCCGGGGGATCCAGGAGCTGAATGTGGCCCTGGGCGGCACCTTGCACCAGGCGGTACACGCGCTGCCCGGCCGGCTCGACCATCGCGGCGGTCCGGGCGCGCTCGCGGCGCGGTATCGCGACAAGCACGAGATTGCCGTCTCGGGCCGGCTGGCCGAGCTGCTCGGCGCCGGCTCGGTCGTGGTGAATTCGGTGCATGGCCAGGCGATCGACCGGCCGGCTCCGGGCCTGGAGGTGGAGGCAACCGCGCCGGACGGGACGATCGAGGCGGTCCGCGTCGTCGCCGCCCCCGGTTTCGCCTTCGGCGTGCCCGGTTTCGCCTTCGGCGTGCAATGGCATCCGGAATGGCGGGCGGCGGAGAATCCCGTGGGCCTTGCGCTGTTTCGCGCCTTCGGCGATGCCTGCCGCGCATACGTCACAGCGAAACGGGAGGCAGCGTAACCATGGATTTGCATCTTTCGGGCAAGCACGCCCTGATCACCGGCGGCTCCAAGGGCATCGGCCGCGCGTCCGCGATGGTGCTGGCCGAGGAAGGCTGCGCGGTCACCCTGGTCGCGCGCGACGCGGCGGTGCTGGAGGAAGCGGCCGGCGCGATCCGCGCGCGCCATCAGGTGGCGGTGCGCACGATCGCGGCCGATCTGTCGAACGAGACATCGATCCGCGCGGTCGCCGACCAGGCGGGCGAGATCGACATCCTGGTCAACAATGCCGGCGCGATTCCGCCGGGGGAGATCACCGCCGTCTCCGACGAGACCTGGCGGCGCGCCTGGGACCTGAAGGTGTTCGGGTTCATCTCGTTCTGCCGCACGATCTATCCGCGGATGGCGGCGCGCAAATCGGGCGTGATCGTGAACGTGGTGGGCGCGGCGGGGGAGCAATTCCCGCCCAACTACATCGCCGGCGCC
>JAKAZN010000492.1 GCA_021815835.1 Pseudomonadota bacterium | reverse complement strand
ACCAGGTTGGCCGCCATCGGCCCGCCCATGTTGCCGAGGCCGATGAAGCCGATCCGCGCCATCACAGCACCTCGAACACGTCATAGACCGGACCGGAGGGTGGGCGGTGCCCGGTGCCCACGGCGACGATCCGGTTGAGCCAGGCATAGGCCGGCGCCGCCGTTTCGAACGCAACCGACGTGCGGAAATAGTATTCGGAGGGATCGACCGCCTCGCCGCGCCCAAGCCGGGCCATCACCGCCTCCGGTCCGTGGCGCATCCCGCGATAGGTCATGCCGATCGTGGCGCCGTCGGTGGTTTGCAACACGAGGCGGACATCGAGGGTGGTCGCCCCGTCCGGGCGGATCATGATCCAGTCCGCGCCGCCGGGCAGGACGGTGCCGGACAGGCGCGGGCCGGTGAAGCGCCCGCCGGCCACCAGCCCGACGCGCCGCTCGCCCGCCGGGGTGGCGCCGATCGCCTGCATGCCGGCGACCTCCAGGGAGAGGGTGAACAGATGCGCGGTACGCAATTCGGCCATGGGCAGGGGACTCCGGTGGGTACGAGGCCCGGATCACACCGCATCGGCGGTCGGGCGGCAAGCCACAGGCCGCCCGCCCTGGCCGCCCGCCCTGGCCGCCCGCCCTGGTTGATCTTCGCCGCCGGGCGCGGAAAGCTGGGGCCATGCGAATCCTCTCCGCCACGGCGCGACTCGCCGGGATCGCCGGTTGGCCCGTGAGCCATTCGCGATCGCCGCGCATCCACGGCTACTGGCTCGACCGGCACGGCATCGACGGCGCCTATGTGCCGCTGCCGATCGCGCCGGCCGCCTTCGCCGTCGCGATCCGCGGTCTGATGGCCGCGGGATTCTCCGGCGCCAACGTGACCGTGCCGCACAAGCCGGCCGCCTTCGCGCTATGCGACCGGGTCGATGACGCGGCGCGACGGGCCGGGGCCGTCAACACGCTGGTGTTCCGCGACGGGCGGATCGAGGGATCGAACACGGATTTGTTCGGCTTCCTGGAAGGGCTGCGCGATGCCGGCGTCGATCCGGCCGCCGGGCCGGCGCTGGTCCTCGGCGCGGGGGGCGCGGCGCGGGCCACCGCCGCGGCGCTGCTCGGCCTTGGCGTTGCGGTGACGGTCGCTAATCGATCGCCCGAGCGTGCCACCGCGCTCGCGCGCGACCTGCCCGGGCTGCGGACGATCCCCTGGGCGCGATGTTCGGAGGCGCTGGCCGACTCCGCGCTGGCGGTGAACGCGACCACGCTCGGGATGGGCGGGCATGGCGATCCGGGGCTCGATTTCAGCCGTGCCGCCCCGGGGTTGGTCGTGGCGGATCTCGTCTATGTGCCGCTGGAGACGCCGCTGCTGGCGGCCGCGCGGCGCGCCGGCCTGCGCCGGGTCGATGGGCTCGGGATGCTGTTGCACCAGGCGCGGCCCGGCTTCGCCGCCTGGTTCGGGACCGATCCCACGGTCGATGCGGGCCTGCGCGATTTCATCCTCGCCGATCTGCCGCGCGCATGATCGTGATCGGGCTGACCGGCGGGATCGGGATGGGCAAATCCACCGCCTCCGGGGTGTTCCGTCGCGCGGGCATCCCCGTGTTCGACGCCGACGCCACCGTGCACCGCGTCCAGGCGCGCGGCGGGCGGGCGGTGCGCGCGATCGGCGCGGCGTTTCCGGGCGCGGTGCAGGGCGGCGCGGTCGACCGCGGTCGGCTGCGCGAGGCGGTGCTGGGCCGGCCGGACGCATTGCGGGTCCTGGAACGCATCCTGCACCCGATGGTGCGGGAGGCGGAGCGCGATTTCCTCGCCCGCGCCCGGCGCGGCGGACACCGGATCGCGGTGCTGGATATCCCGCTGCTGCTGGAGACCGGCGGCGCGCGGCGGGTGGATCATCTGCTGGTGGTCTCCGCGCCGCCCGACGTGCAGCGCCACCGGGTGCGGCTGCGCGGGCGCATGACCGACGCGCAGGCCGCCGCGGTGATCGCGCGGCAGATGCCGGACGCGGCCAAGCGCCGGCGCGCCGATACCGTCATCCGCACCGGCCTGTCGCGCCATTTCGCGCAACGCGCGCTGCGCCGCCTCATCAGGGAGTTGCGCGCATGAGCCGCAGCGTGTTGTTCGATACGGAAACCACCGGCCTCGATCCCGGCGAGGGTCATCGGGTGATCGAGATCGCCGCGCTCGAACTGGTCAATGATCTGCCGACCGAGCGGTTCTTCCACGCCCTGCTCGATCCCGAGCGCGACATCCCCGAGGAGGCGAGCCGGATCCATGGGATGTTCGCCGCCGACCTGCGCGGCAAGAAGCGGTTTGCCGAGGTGGCGGACGCGCTGCTGGAATTCATGGGCGAGGGGAAGCTGATCGCGCATAACGCGGGCTTCGATTTCGGGTTCCTCGATGCGGAATTGGCGCGGATCGGACGCGCGGGGCTGGATCGGGCGCGGATGGTCGATACCTTGGCGCTCGCCAAGCAGCGGTTTCCGGGCATGCCGAACAGCCTGGATGCATTGTGCCGGCGATTCGCGATCGATCTGTCGGCGCGGGGGACGCATAACGCGTTGCTCGATTGCCGGTTGCTGGCGCAGGTGTATGTGGAACTGACCGGCGGGCGGCAGCGGGGGCTGATCCTGGGGGGGCGGACGGGGCCGGACCGGGCGGTGCGCTACAGCTACGGGGCGGGCAGGACGCCGCGCCCGATCGTGCCGGACGCGGCGGAATTGGCGGCGCATGAGGCGTTCGTCGCGCGGATCAAGGACTCGCTTTGGCGCGCGGGGGAAGGCTGAAAGGCGCCCTCCCCACCGACCGGGTTCAGAGATACACCGTCTTCATCCCGCCCGCCGGGTAGCGCGTGCCGGCGGCGGCCCCAGGCGGGACCGCGGCCGAGATCGCCGCCACCTCCTCGGGCGAAAGCCGCACGGAAAG
>JAKAZN010000491.1 GCA_021815835.1 Pseudomonadota bacterium | reverse complement strand
CACCGGATCACCCGCCCGGGCTGACCCCGCCCCGCCCGGGGAGCAACCCGCGCGCCGCGAGGTTGCGCATCAGCGCCGCCACCCCGAAGCGCCACGGCGCGCAGGCATCGGTGGGAGCCATCCGGTTCACCAGCCGCCCCAGCCCGGGGGCGGCGATGGTGACGATATCGCCGCGGTGATGGGTGAATCCCTGGCCCGGGGCGTCGCGGTCCTGCACCGGGGCGAACATGGTGCCCAAGAACAGCACCGCCCCGTCCGGATACGGGTGATGCGCGTTCAGCATCTGCGCCACCAGATCGGCCGGATCGCGGCTGATGCGCGCCAGCGCCGAGCTTCCGGTCAGGCGGAACCCGTCCACCCCCGCCACCTCCAGGCTGACGGTGGTGGCGCGGATCGCGTCGAGGCCGAAGCCGGCGTCGAACAGCCGCAGGAACGGGCCGATCGCGCAGGAGGCGTTGTTGTCCTTGGCCTTGCCCAGCAGCAGCGCCGACCGCCCCTCCACGTCGCGCAGATTGACGTCGTTGCCCAGCGTGGCGCCGACGATCCGCCCGTCGGAGGCCACCGCCAGCACCACCTCCGGCTCCGGGTTGTTCCAGGAGGAGGCGGGATGCAGCCCCGCCTCCATCCCCGTCCCCACCGCCGCCATCGGCTGGCATTTGGTGAAGATCTCGGCATCCGGACCGATCCCCACTTCCAGATACTGGCTCCAGGCGCCGGCGGCGGTCAGCACCTGCTTGAGCCGCGCCGCCTCCGCCGAGCCGGGGCGCAGCCGGGCGAGATCGTCGCCCACCAGCGCGGTGACCTCGGCGCGGATGGCGGCGGCGGCGGCGGCATCGCCGCGGGCCTTCTCCTCGATCACCCGCTCGATCAGGGAGATGGCGAAGGTGACCCCGGCCGCCTTCACCGCCTGCAGATCGACCGGGGCGAGCAGCCAGGGCCGCGCCGGGTCGCGCGCCTCGGGCGGCGTGTTGGCGGCGATCGCCGCCACCGTCCCCACCGTCGGACCGTCGGCCGCGCGCAGCGCCGCGGCCGGGTCCGGCGCCTCGCAGAGGTCGCGCATGGTGGGAAACACGGCCGAGATGTCGTGCAGCCGCCCGTCGCGCACCGCCACCACGGCGGGTCCCGCCGCCGCCGGCAGCCAGACCCGCCCGGCCAGGGCGGCGCGATCGGCGTCCTCGGGCAACACCGGGTGCAAGGCTTCGGCCAGATCCGTCATCGTCCCCTCCCGTTCGGCGGAACCCGGGCTATATCCATCCGGTGCAAACAGCAACGGGACGGGGGCGAGCATGGGATTGTTCGGCGGACGCAAACCGGACGCGGCCGGGTTTCCGGTCCAGCTGACCGAGGCGGAATGGCGCGCGCGGCTGACGCCCGAGCAGTTCCGGGTGCTACGCGGCCACGGTACCGAGCGCGCCGGTACCAGCCCGCTGAACGCCGAAAAGCGGCCGGGCCGATTCCTTTGCGCCGGCTGCGGGGCGGCCCTGTTCGACATGGCGGACAAGTTCGAATCCGGCACCGGCTGGCCGAGCTTCACCGCCCCGCTGCCCGACGGCGTCGGCACGTCGGAGGACCGCAGCTTCTTCATGACCCGCACCGAGGTCCATTGCGCCGCCTGCGGCGGGCATCTGGGCCATGTGTTCCCCGACGGGCCGGCGCCCACCGGGCAGCGATTCTGCATGAACGGCCTGGCGCTGCGGTTCGAGCCGGCGGAAAAATCCGCGCCGGAGGAGAACGCTTGATCCAGATCAATGCGGCGACGGCGGCGGCGTGGTGTTGTTGCGCCATCGGCGACGATCGCACGCCGACGCTTGCGTTTCCTCCCTGAACTTGGCGGCGCCTTCACGGGCGCCGCCTTTTTCTTCTGCGTCCGACATGGAACGCGCTGGACTCGGGGCTGGCGTTCCCGCCGCCCGCGGTGTTCACTGCCGGTCATGCGCCGCCGCTTCGCCCTGCTCGCCTGCCTGCTGGCCTTGTCCGCCTGCGCGGCTGACCCGCGCGCGCTGGGTCTGACCGGTGCCGCGCCGCCGACGCCGCCGCGGGCGCGGAGCGACTCCACCGTGGGCCTGCCCGGCCTGCCGGAGCCGGCCGGGACCGGCGGGCGCTACTACGGCCAGCCTTGAGGGGGCTTGGGTTCGCCGGCGGTCGGGTGGGGGGATCGTGGGGGTGGCGGCTCCGCGAGGATTTCACACGGAGGACGCGGAAGACCACGGAGGGCCACGGAGGGCCACGGAGAAAGTAATTCAAGCCATGCGCGCATCCCGTCCCCCGCCGGTGCCCTCCTCCTCAAACCCTCCGTGGCCCTCCGCTTCCTCCGTGTTGATCCCTTGCGGGAGCGCGAGCGCCACGCAACCCGCGCGGGGTGGCTGTTTGTTGGTATATCGTAACGATATGGACGCGCGTCAACGCTTCCGCCCAGGGGCTGCGCCTCACCCTCGGAACGGAACGTGGACCTCCAGCAGATCCGGGATCGGCAGCAGCCCCATCCACACCGGCCGCTTGTCGTGACTGTAGCGCGGCTCGTGCTTGCGGGCGTTCTGCTGGAACGGGTGATCGGGGAACATGCAGTATTTCCGCAACACCTGCTCCTGGCTCATGGTCTGGCGTGCCTCGGCATACAGCGCCTTGGCCCCGGCGATGTTGGAGTCTGCCACCAGCACCACCACCCGCCGGGGCTTCACCCGGGGGATCAGGTTGCGCTGCACGCCCAGCGCCCAGGCCAGCTTGCGCACCGCGCGCGCGAGGCGGGGATCGGCGGCGAGGGCGGCTTGGAACGCGTCCTCCCGCAGCCGGTCCTCGAGCTGGTGGCGGTCGGGCAGGAACTCCGGGAACAGGGTGCTGAGCCAGCGGTAGTGGCTGGGCAGGCGAGCGGGTTTGTCGGCCGGGGTCTCCGGGGGCTGGTCGGCGGCG
>JAKAZN010000490.1 GCA_021815835.1 Pseudomonadota bacterium | reverse complement strand
CCGCAACCCCGGGGCCAGGGTTTTCGAAACGGTACCGAGATAGATCACCCGCGCCCCGCCCGGCCGCGCCGCCAGCGGCGGGATCGGGGCGATGTCGTAGCGGTATTCGCTGTCGTGATCGTCTTCCAGCACCCAGGCGCCGGTCGTCGTCGCCCACTCCAGCAGCGCCGCGCGGCGCCCGGCCGGCAGCACGCCGCCCAGCGGAAACTGGTGCGAGGGCGTCAGATGCACGATTCGCGCGCCGCCCGGCGGCAGCGCGTCGGTCACCAGCCCGTCCTGGTCCGCCGGCACCGGCAGCAGCCGCGCCCCGGCCGCGCGGAAGACCTCGCGGGCGCGCGCATAACCCGGGTCCTCCACCACCGCCCCGTCGCCCGGGTCCAACGCCAGCCGCGCGCAGAGATCGATCCCCTGCTGCGAGCCGTTCACCACCACGATCTGCTCCGGCGCGCAGCGCAGCCCGCGAGCCCGCCAAAGATAGGCGGCCAGCGCCGCCCGCAGCGTCGGCTGGCCTTCGGCGGCGGCGTAGCCGATCCAGGACGGGCGGCGCGCGAGTGCGGCGTTCAGCGCCCGCTTCCAGGCGAGCAGCGGGAAATCCTCGGCCGCCAGGTCGCCGAAACGGAAATCGGCCAGAGCCGGCCGCGGCGGGTCCGGCGCGATGGCCGCGAGCCGCCCTCCATAGGCGGAGAGCGGCCCGGGATCCCCGGCGGGGACGGAAGGCGGGGCGGCAGCGCGCAGCCCCGGCGCCACCACCGCGCGGGCCCCCGGGCGGGAGTGCAGATAGCCCTCGGCCAGCAACTGCTCGTAGGCCGCGGTGACGGTGCCGCGGGAGACTCCGCGCTCGGCCGCCAGGCCCCGGGTGGAGGGCAGGCGGGCGCCGGGTGCCAGGGTCCCGGCGGCGATCTGCGCGCGCAGCCCGGCGGCGATGGCCTGGGCCTGGCCGGGCGGTAACTGGTCCATCGATCCATCCCGAAACTGGTCATTCCCGTCGGACCAGTTTCGCGCCATCCCGTCCCCGTCCGCAATGCCACCGGAGCCGCCGCGATGGACCCCACCCCGCCCAGCTTTCCCGTCACCAAGCGCAACCGGGTGCGCCGCCGCCCGATGCGCGGGCATTACGACCACGCGACGGTGTTCCGGGTGCTGGACGCGGCGATGCTCTGCCACATCGCCTATGCGATCGACGGCCAGCCCTATTGCACCCCCACCGCATTCTGGCGCGAGGGGGATCATCTCTACTGGCACGGTTCCTCGGCCAGCCGGATGATCCGCGCCGAGGCGACAGGGATTCCGGTCTGCCTGACGGTCGCGCATATGGATGCGATCGTGCTGGCCCGGTGCGGCTTCAACCACTCCATCAACTATCGCGCGGTGATGGCGTTCGGCCACGCCGCGCCGGTGACGGGGGATGCGGCGAAGCGGCGGGCGATGGATGCCTTCATCGACCGGTTCTTTCCCGGCCGCGCCGCCGCGCTGCGCGCCCCCACCGCGCAGGAGGTGAAGGCCACCACCATCCTGGGGATGCGGATCGAGGACGCCTCGGCCAAGATCCGCGACGTCGATGTGCATGACGAGGAGGCGGATTATGCCCATCCGGTCTGGGCGGCGCTGATTCCCCTGACCACCGTGCTGGGCGCGCCCGAGGAATGCCCGCGCCAGCTGCCCGGGGTGACGGCGGCGGCGGGCGGGATGGCGGCGTATCGCGAAGGGCGGCGGCTGGATGAGGTGATGGCGGAAACCGCGGCGATGCTCAAGTATTCGTGAGGCGCGCAAAGAAAAACCCCCGGACTTGCGACCGGGGGTCAAGTAAACAGGGAGGCTTCACGTCTGGGAGACGTAGGGACCAATGGCCCCCTTCCGGCCCCGAAGGACCGGAACACTGGCGGGCGAACCCGCCGTATCCAGTAATCACAGGCTAGATGTTCGCCCGGCCGTTGTGCACCGCCAAAACCCGGACGCGGCCATGCCGAACGCGCATATCGATCCGGGTACGCCGTCAGGATTGGCAATCCGCAAACCGGCTCCGGTCAGAACAACGAGTACCCTCCGTCGATCACGAAGCTGTCGCCGGTGTGATAGGCGGCCGCCTCGCTCATCAGATACACCGCGATGCCGCCGAAATCGGCGCCGGTTCCCCAGCGCCGCATGGGAATGCGCGGCATCACGTTGCCGGCGAATTTCGGGTTGCCGACCGCGTTGGCGGTCATGTCGGTCTCGATCCATCCGGGCAGGATCGCATGGGCGCGGATGCGATGGCGGGCGAACTCCACCGCCAGCGCGCGCACCATCGAGATCATGCCGCCCTTGGTCGCGGCGTAATGTTCCGACCGCGGCGCCGCCTCGATCGCCGCCAGCGAGGCGGTGCCCACCAGCACCCCGCCGCCGCCGCGGTCCACCATGTGCCGGGCCGCGGCGCGGAAGGTGTAGAACGCGCCGTGCAGATTGACGCGCAGCACGCGATTCCATTCCTCGGTGCTCATGTCGAGGAAGGAGCTCAGCCCGCGCCCGCTGACGCCGGCATTCGCGAAGCACCCGTCCACCCGGCCGAGTTCGGAAACGGTGCGCGCGAAGGCGGCCTCCACCGCCGCCTCCTCGCCCACGTCGCAGGCCAGCGCCAGCACGCGCCTGCCGGTCGCCGCCAGGGTTGCACGCGCCGCCTCGTTCTTGGCCGGGTTGGTGCCCCAGATCGCGATATCGGCGCCCGCCTCGGCCAGCATCCGCGCAATGCCGAGCCCGATCCCGGAGTTCCCGCCGGTGACCAGCGCCACTTTCCCGGTCAGATCGAACGGGTGCGCCATCTTCTCAGCCCCCCAACCGGTAGAACCGGGTGGCGGTGCCGGAGAACAGCGCCGCCTTCTCGGCCTCCGACGCCCCGGCGGCGAGGCGCTTGAAGGTGTTCCAGCAGACCGCG
>JAKAZN010000489.1 GCA_021815835.1 Pseudomonadota bacterium | reverse complement strand
TGCGCGACCTGCTGGACCGGCTCGCCCCGCACTACCCCGACGACCCATGGTTCGCCGCCCATCACGGCATGGCGCTGTCGGAGAACGGCCAGCACGAAGCCGCCCGCGCAACGATCGACCGCGCGCTCGCGCTGAACCCAGCCAACCCCTGGGCGGCGCATGCCACCGCGCATCTGGCCTATGAGCAGGGCGAGCCCGACGCGGCCCGCGAATTCCTGGCCTCGTTTCTGGCCACCTACCCGCGCGACGGCGCGCTCTATGGCCATCTGAGCTGGCATCTCGCGCTCGCCCATCTCGAAACCGGCGACGCGGCTTCGGCATCGCGGCGGTTCCGCGACGCCTTCGCGCCCGGGGTGCATGGCGGACCGCTCCGCAGCCGGGTGAACGACCCGGTTTCGTTCCTCTGGCGTTGCGAGCTCGCCGGGCTTCCGCGCGATGCCGCCGCCTGGCGCGCGACGCACGACTTCGCCAGCGGCGCGGTGCCGCGCGCCGGCGTGGCCTTCTCCGACCTGCACGTTGCGCTGGCGCAGGTCGTGGCGGGCGACGCGGCCGGTCTGGCGGAGCGGGGCGCGCAGATCGAGGCGCTCGCGCGCGCCGGTCGCTATCGGTCCGGCCTGCTGGTCGCGGCGGCGGCGGACGGCTTTGCCGCGTTCGAGCGGCGGGATTTCGCCGCCGCGATCGCGGCGCTGGAGCCGATCGCGGGCGAACTCGAACGCATCGGCGGCAGCCACGCGCAGCTCGATCTGGTGCGGTTCACCCTGGCGCGGGCCTGTCTTTGCGCGGATCGCCCGGACGAGGCGCGCCGGCTGCTGCGCGCGCGGCGGCCGCGCGCCTCGGGCGTTCCCCTCGCCGGGGCGGCGGCCGCGCTCTGATCGCGCCGCGAGCGCTGGTTGCATCCGCTACGCGATCGTCGAATACTGCCGCCCCTGTGCTCCGGCGGCCCGATCGCGGCCCAACACCGAAACCCCCAACACCGAAACCCCCAACACCGAAACCCATGGAGGAACGTCGATGTCATTCTACCGCGGCATGACTTGCGAGAACGTGACCATCACCGGCGACAAGGGAACGCCGATCACGGCCTACGTGGCCCGCCCCTCCGGTCCGGGTCCGTTTCCCGGTGTCGTGCTGATCCATCATCTCCCGGGCTGGAGCGAGCTCTATATCGAAACGACACGGCGGTTCGCCCATCACGGCTATCTCGCGATCTGCGCCAACCTCTATCAGCGCGAGGGCGGCGGCAGCGACGGCAATCCCGACGATGTCGCGGCCAAGGTGCGCGCCGAGGGCGGCATTGCCGATTCCCAGATGGTGGGCGACACCGAAGCGGCGGTGAAATGGATGCGCGCGCAGCGCGATCACAACGGCAAGGTCGGCCTGTTCGGCTCCTGCTCGGGCGGACGGCACGCGTTCATCTACGCCTGCCAGCGCAAGGACGTGGATGCCTGCGTGGAGCTGTGGGGCGGGCGGGTGGTGATGGGCAAGGAGGAGCTCAATGCCAAGACGCCCACCGCGCCGATCGACATGACGAAGGATCTGAACTGCCCGCTGCTCGGCCTGTTCGGCAACGACGATCGCGCGCCGAGCCCGGAGCAGGTGAACCAGCACGAGGCGGAACTGAAGAAGCACGGCAAGAGCTACGAATTCCATCGTTACGACGGTGCCGGCCACGGCTTCTTCTACTGGCACCGGCCGCTGTACCGGCCCGAGCAGGCGATGGACGGCTGGAGCAAGGTGTTCGCCTTCTTCGGCAAGACTCTGGCGAAGTAGGAGGCGCGCGCATGTGCACGTCCATCATCGAGATCGCGCGCGCCGAAGGCATGGCCAAGCGCGGGGATTCGTGGTTCCCGCTCTCCACCTCGGTGGTCGCCTACGACCACGCGCGCCATGCGCCGCTGGGCGACGTCATCACGCTCGACTTCATCAACGCGGCGCTCGACCCCGGCGCGCGCGCGGGGGTCGAACTGACCTTGGATTCGGCCAAGGCGCTGCGCGCCGCGCTCGACCGCGCCATCGCCGCGGCCGAGTACGAGGAGGCGGAAATACGCGGCAAGGGCGTCGTGCGCAGCCTGGTGCGCGCGGCCTGAACAGAAACCTCCCCTCCCCTTGCGGGAGGGGAGGTTTCTGTCGCGCTGCTGCCCGGCGCGCAACCTTGCCACCCCCACCCCCACCTCCCTAGGGTCCGCCCGCCCCATTTCCGGACCCCACGCACGTGCTCCAGACCTCCGCCTATGCCCGCCTGACCGCCCGCTTCGCCCGCATCGCCACCATCGGGGAATCCGCCGCCATGCTCGGCTGGGACGCCGCGGTCATGATGCCGCCGGGCGGGGCCGCGGCGCGCGGCGACCAGCTTGCGATCCTCGCCGGCCTCGCCCATGCCGAGCTCACCGCCCCCGAAACCGCCGACGCCCTCGACGAAGCCGAAGCCGCCCCCCCGGACGCGGACCCCGAACATCTCCCCTGGCAGGCCGCCAATCTCCGCCTCATGCGCCACGCCCATACCCGCGCCGCCGCGCTGCCCGGCGCGCTCGTGGAAGCCCAGGCGCGGGCCAATTCCGCCTGCGAGAAAATTTGGCGCACCGCCCGCGCCGCCGCCGACTACGCCGCCGTCCGTCCCGCCTTCGCAACCGTCCTGCGCCTCGCGCGCGAGCAGGCCGCCTGCCTCGCCCCCGCGCTCGGCCTCGCCCCCTACGACGCGCTGATGGACGGCTACCAGCGCGGCATCGGCGCCGCCGATGTCGCCCCGGTCTTCGCCGCGTACGAAACCTTCCTCGCAACCGCGCTTCCGATGGCCGAGGCGCGCCAAGCCGCCCGCCTTGCGCCCATCGCCCCGCAAGGGCCGTTCCCCGCGGCGGCGCAGGAGACCCTGTGCCGCGCGCTCGCCGAGCGCATCGGCCTCGATTTCACCCAT
>JAKAZN010000488.1 GCA_021815835.1 Pseudomonadota bacterium | reverse complement strand
GACCAGCCGCTACACGCCCAGCCGGTCCAGCCGGATCACCCGCACCGCCGCCCCGGCCGGAAGCGCCGGGGCGTGCGGCGCGCGTAGCACCAGCCCGTCCGCCAGCGCCAGCCGGCGCAGCATCGCCGAGTCCTGCACCGGGAAGGGCGTCGCCACCAGCCTGCCCTCGGGGTCTTCGTGCAAGGTCGCGCGCAGATGATCCGCCCGCAGGTCGTTGGCCGGCACGGCCGCGCCCAGCACCGCCTCGGTGACCGGCGGCGGCGCGGGCGGCAGGCCGGACAGGCGCGCGAGCGCGGGCAGCAGGAACAACACCGAACAGACCAGCGCGGAAACCGGATTGCCCGGCAGGCCCAGCATGGGCACGCCCGCGCCGGGCGAACCGAGCCAGCCGAACACCAGCGGCTTGCCCGGCCGCATCGCGATCTGCCAGAAATCCACGTTCAGTCCGCGCGCGCTCAGCGCCGAGATCACCAGGTCGTGGTCGCCCACGCTCGCCCCCCCGGTGGTGACCAGCAGATCGACCCCCGCCACCGCATCCGCCGCCGCGCCGATCGCCGCGGGATCGTCGGCAGCCACCGGCAGCACCAGGGGCGTCCCGCCCGCCGCGCGGATCAGCGCGGCCAGCGCGTGGGAATTGGACGACACGATCCCGCCCGGCGGGATCGGTTCGCCCGGCAGCGCGATCTCGTCGCCCGTCGCCAGCACGGCGACGCGCGGGCGGCGATGGGCCACCAGCCAGGGATGGTTGGCCGCGGCCGCGAGCCCGATATCGCGCGCCGACAGGCGCCGCCCGGCTGGCACCACGGCATCTCCGGCGGCGAAATCCTGCCCGGCGCGGCGGATATGCCGCGCGGCGCGCACTGCCTCGTTCACGCGCACCCGATCGCCGATCCGGGTTGCGTCCTCCTGCAGCAGGATCGCATCGGCGCCCGCCGGCACGACGCTGCCGGTGAAGATGCGCACCGTCTGGCCCGGCCCCACCGCGCCGGCGAAGGGATGGCCGGCGGGCGCGCTGCCGATCACGTCCAGCTCCGCGCCCTCGGCTCCGTCGGCGGCGCGCAGCGCGTAGCCGTCCATCGCCGAGACATCCGCCGGCGGCTGGGTCAGGCGCGCGTGCACGGGAGCGGCCGAAACCCGGCCCCAGGCTTCCGCCAGCGCGACGACCTCCACCGCGACGGGGCGAAGATCGGCGAGGATGCGGTCGCGGGCTTCTTCCACGCTCAGCATGGCTGTCTCCTTCAGTCCTGGCCCCTTCAGTCCTGGCGGAAGGCGCCTGACTTGCCGCCATCCTTGCGGGTCAGGCGGATCGCCTCGATCCGCATGCCGCGATCGACGGATTTGCACATGTCGTAAACCGTCAGCGCGGCGACGGAGGCCGCGGTCATCGCCTCCATCTCCACCCCGGTCCGCCCGGTGGTCCGCACCGTGGCGGCGATCTCGATCGCGGGTCCCGTGGGATCGGGCGTAAGCTCCAGGCTGACGGCGTCGATCGGCAGCGGATGACAGAGCGGGATCAGCTCGGCCGTCCGCTTCGCCGCCATGATCCCGGCCAGGCGCGCCACGCCGAGCACGTCGCCCTTCTTCGCGCCGCCGGCTTCGATCATCGCCAGGGTCGCGGCCTGCATGGCCACGCGCGCGCGCGCCGTGGCGGTGCGCGCGGTCACCGGCTTGTCCGCGACATCGACCATCACGGCGGCGCCGGCGGCGTCGAAATGGGTGAAGGCGCCGCTCATACGACCCGCCCGGCCCCGTCGGGGTCCGGTGCCGGCGGCGCGGGGGCGCGACGCGGAGGGTTGTCGGCGAGCAAGGTGCGGACCGCTTCCTCCACGTCCGGCTGGCGCATCAGGCTTTCGCCCACCAGGAAGCAGAACGTGCCCACCGCGACCAGGCGCTTCAGATCGGCCGGGCCGCTGATGCCGCTTTCAGCCACCAGGAACCGGTCGGGCGGGACCAGCGGCGCCAGCTCCTCGGTGGTGGCGAGGTCGGTGCGCAGGGTCTTCAGGTTGCGGTTGTTGATGCCGATCAACTGGGTCTGCAGGCCCAGCGCGCGGTCGAGTTCGCGCCGGTCATGCACTTCGGCCAGCACGTCCATGTCGAGCTCGCGCGCCACCGCCTCCAGCGCGCGCGCCTCGGCATCGGTCAGCGCGGCCATGATGAGCAGGATGCAATCGGCGCCGAGCGCGCGGCTTTCATAGACCTGCCAGGGATCGAGGATGAAGTCCTTGCGCAGCACCGGCAGGGTGCAGGCGCCGCGCGCGGCCACCAGATCTCCCGCGCTGCCCTGGAAGAACGGCGCGTTGGTCAGCACCGAGAGGCAGGTTGCCCCGCCCGCCTCATAGCCGCGGGCGAGCTGGACCGGATCGCAATCGGGCCGGATCACCCCGCCGGAGGGGGAGGCGCGCTTGATCTCGGCGATCAGGCCGTAATGTCCGGCGCCGGTGGCATGCTTGATCGCCCGGCCGAAGCCGCGCGGCGGATCGGCCTGGGCGGCGATGCCGTGGCGCAACGTGTCGAGGCTGGTATTCGCCTTGCGGGTGGCGATCTCGGCGCGGGTCGCGGCGCAGATGCGGGCGAGGACATCCTCGCCGGTTTGTGCGTCGGTGGCTTCTTCCATTGCGATCCCCTGATCTCGCGCCAGCACGCCGCGCCCCGGTCAGCTGGCCTGGCCGGGGGCATCGGCGGTCTGGCGCCGGAGCCGCTCCAAGGCGCCAAGAGCGGCCCCGGAGTCAATCGCCCGCGTGGCCTCGGCCATGCCCGCGCGCAGATCGGCGGCGCGGCCGGCGACGATCAGCGCGGCGGCGGCATTGAGCAGCACCGTGTCGCGATAGGCGCCGGGCGCGCCTTCCAGCAGGGCGCGGAGCGCGGCGGCGTTTTCGGCCGCCTCGCCGCCGCGGATCGCATCCCGCGGCGCGGGGCG
>JAKAZN010000487.1 GCA_021815835.1 Pseudomonadota bacterium | reverse complement strand
GGAAGGGCGATGACCCTGGGGGATGACCCCAGTGGATAACTACGGTGGATAACCCCGTGCAAGCCGGCGAACCGTGCCTACATAGGTCAGGGTTCATGCACGAAGGAGCGTGTCTTCCAGACCACCGATCCGCGTGATGACGGCCCCGGCCCGGCCGCCGCGCCGCCCGCTTGGCCGCGGCTGGCCCTGGTGGGCTTCGTCGGCCTGCCGCTGCTGGTGGGGGCGGCGAGCGGCGGCATGACGGCGGCCGCCGTGCGCGGCTGGTATGCCGGTCTGGTCCATCCGCCCGGCACGCCGCCCGATTTTCTGTTCGGGCCGGTCTGGTCCCTGCTCTACATCCTGATGGGCGTGGCGGCGTGGCGCGTGTGGCGGTCGGTGGGGCCGGGGCCGGCGCTGCGTTTGTGGGGCTGGCAATTGGGCGCGAACGCGCTGTGGACGCCGCTGTTCTTCGGGCTGCACGCGCCGGTCCCGGCGCTGGTGGAGATGACGGCGCTGATCGTCCTGGTGGCCGCCACGATCCGCCGCTTCGCCGCGATCGACCGGCTGGCGGCGGGGTTGCTGGTTCCCTATCTGTTGTGGACCTTGTATGCGCTCTATCTGAACGCGGGGATCGCCTGGCTTAATCGCGGCTAGTGCGGGCGTGGATAGGGCGGGCGCGGATAGGGCGGGTTTGGCGCGGGCAGGATTGGGATGGCATGACGGACGATCAGACTCGGGGCGCACGGCGAAGCGGATGGCCCGCCCGGGCGACCGTGGGGACGGCGTTGGCATTGGCGGCGGGGCTGGCCCTGGCGGCGCCGGGCGCGGCGCATGCGCAGATCTCGCCCAACGGGCCGGAGGCGCCGCTGCTCAAGGGGGCGAAGCTGAAGGGTGGCGCGAAGCCGCCGCCCTCGGCGCTGCCCGGGGCGAGCAGCACGCATGCGCTGGCGCCGGCCCCGGTCAACGCCGCGGCGATGGATCCGAATGCGGCGCTGTTCGACGCGATCAACCGCGACGATCTGGCGGCGGCGCGCGACGCGCTGAACCGGGGCGCGGAGCTGGGCGCGGAGAATGCGCTGGGGATGACGCCCTTGCAGCTTTCGATCGATCTGGGACGCAACGATATCACCTTCGTGCTGCTGGCGATGCGCGGCGCCGATCGGGGGCCATCGGGTCCGCCGGCGGCCGGGCCAGTGGGGTATCCGGCGGGGCATCCTGTGGGGCATCCGCTGGGCGGGTCGCCGGTGCGCGGCCGGGTTGCCGCCGCGCCGCCCCGCGTCGCCCCGATGCCACGCCGGACGGCGGCGGCGCCGCCGCGCGCGGCGCCCGTGCGGGTTGCGGGAGAAGGCGGCACGCCGGTGCCCTCGGCCGGGTTCCTGGGCTTCGATCCGGGGCACTGACCGCCCCGCCGGGGCACCTCGCCCTGGCGGCGATTTGCCGCCCGGCCCGGCGGCGTGGCAGCATCCGCGCGCGCGTCCGGCGCGTTCGTTGCGAACGCAGCCAGCGGCGGGCGGGGGAAGCAGCATGAGCACGAACCAGGCCCTGTCGGGCATCCGCGTCATCGACATGACGCATAACCAGGCCGGTCCCGCCTGCACCCAGATCCTGGGCTTCCTCGGCGCCGAAATCATCAAGCTGGAAGACCCGCGCGGCGGCGACATCGCCCGGCGCAACATGGCCGACCGCGACGGCGACAGCCTGTTCTTCCTCGTGTTGAACGCGAACAAGGAAAGCCTCACGCTCAATCTGAAGACGGAACAAGGCAAGGCGCTGTTCCGGAAAGTGATCGCCCAGTCGGACGTGCTGGTGGAGAATTTCGGCCCCGGCGCGCTCGATCGGCTGGGGCTGGGGTGGGAGGCGCTGCGCACGGTCAATCCGCGCCTGATCTACGCCACCATCAAGGGCTTCGGCACCTACGGCCCCTATGCCGGGTTCAAGAGCTTCGAGCCGATCGCCCAGGCGATGGGGGGTGCCATGAGCGTGACCGGATTTCCCGACAATCCGCCCACCTATACCTGGCCGGCGATCGGCGATTCCGGGACCGGGATGCACATGGCGATCGGCATCCTGGCCGCCTTGCAGCAGCGCCACGCGACCGGGCGCGGGCAGCATGTGGAAGTGTCGATGCAGGATTCGGTGGTGAACCTGATCCGCGTCAGCCTGCGCGACCATCAGCGCCTGGGCCACCCGCCGCCGCGCGCGGGCAACCAGCTCGGGCGCAACGTGCCGGGCACCACCTATCCTTGCGCGCCCGGCGGGCCGAACGATTACGTCTTCATCTTCGCCCAGCCGCAGATGTGGGAGGCGTTCCTGGGCGCGATCGGCCGGACCGAGCTCGCCGCCGATCCGCGCTTCGCCACCGCCGAGGCGCGGTGGGAAAACCGCGCCGCGCTGGATGCGATCGTCGCGGAATGGACGCGCGGGCGCGACAAACACGATGTCCTGCGCATCCTGGGCGATGCCGGCGTGCCGTGCGGAGCGACCCTGGATACCGGCGAGGTGCTGGCCGATCCGCATCTGCGCGCGCGCGAGATGATCGTCGATATCGATTATCCGGGGCGGGGCGTCTATCAGACCGTCGGCTGCCCGGTGAAGCTGTCGGACAGCCCGGTCGCGGTCGGCCGCCCGCCGCTGCTGGGCGAGCACACCGCGTCGTTGCTGGAACGGTTATGCGGCGTGGACGCGGCCGCGCTGGCGGGCTTGCGCGAGAACGGAACGATCTGACCGGGCACAGGAGAGCACCCATGGCCGATAATGCCGCCGCGGAGCACGCGGTGAGGATCGAGGACATCGAATATCTGCGCCACG
Organism: Pseudomonadota bacterium; assembly: GCA_021815835.1. GTDB lineage: Bacteria > Pseudomonadota > Alphaproteobacteria > Acetobacterales > Acetobacteraceae > JAJZVS01. Next base: position 130 of record JAKAZN010000487.1, on the reverse strand, counting down.
GGGAGCGCGGGCTGCTCGCGCGGCTGTATCGGCCCGAAGGCGCGGGGCCATTCCCGGCGATCGTCGAGGTGCATGGCGGGGCCTGGGTCAATAATGACCGGCTGAACAACGAAGCCAACATGGCTGCCCT
>JAKAZN010000486.1 GCA_021815835.1 Pseudomonadota bacterium | reverse complement strand
CCGCGTCCTTCGGCGACGTGGCGGTGCAGAAAATGCCAGGCGGCGTTGCCCTGTGGGGACATGGGACCGGACCCTCCCGGGAATTGCGGTGCGAAAATGCCGCATTTCCGGGGGGCGGCGCAAGTGCGCCTGGAAGGTCGGGGGCGCGTCCGGTCAGACGCCGTGAAACCGCGGCTTGCGCTTGGCGTGGAAGGCTTCCACGCCCTCGCGGAAATCCTCCGATTGGCGCAGGCGGCTGTAGCAATGGCCTTCCAGGTCGATCGCGGCGCTCAGCAGCGCGTCCTCGGTCTCGTTCAGCAGGCGCTTGGCGGTGCGCTGCGCGAGCGGGGCGAAGCCACGCAGTTCCTCGACCAGCGCGTCCGTCGCGGCTTCAAGCGCGTCGTCGGCGACGCATTCCGTCGCGATGCCCCAGTCCAGCGCCTGGCGCGCGGGAATGCGGCGGGAGCGCATGACGATGTCCTTGGTGCGCGTGATGCCAACGATCTTCTGCAGCCGCGCCGAGCCGCCGGAGCCGGGGATCTGGCCCAGGCGTTGTTCCGGCAGCGCGTATTCGCAGGTTTCGGAGACGATGCGGAAATCGCAGGCCAGCGAAATCTCGAACCCCACGCCAAAGGCGAAGCCGCGATTGGCGGCGATCACGGGTTTGGCGCAGCGCGCGGGGGCGGCGATGTTCCAGGCCAGGCGGGAGACCTGCTCGGGGCTGGCTTCCAGGAAGCCGCGGATATAGCCGCCGGAGGAGAAATGCGGTCCCTCGGCGCGCAGCACGATCACCCGGATCGTTGCGTCTTCGTCCAATGATTCGAAGGCGCGGCGGAGCTGGTCGCGCTGGGGCATGGAGATCACGTTCATCGGCGGGCGGGCCAGCACGATATCGGCGCGCTCGCGCGCCGGATCGCGCTCCACGCGGAAGCCGTCGAGCTCGGGGTCGGTCATGGCGTGTCCTCGGTTGGGGCTTCGGTGTATTCGCCCGCCACCAGCTTGCGGCGCAACAGCTTGCCGACCGGGGAGCGGGGGATTTCGGCGACGAACACGTAGCGGCGCGGCCGCTTGAAGGCGGCGAGCGCGGAGGCGCGGCAATGCGCGTCCAGCGCGCCTGCGGCCACGGGCGCGGCGCGGCGGATGAACGCGGTGACCACGCGCCCCCAGCGCGGGTCGGGCAGGCCGGCAACCGCGACTTCGGAGACGGCCGGGTGCAGCGACAGGCAGCGTTCGATCTCCACCGGGGAGACGTTTTCGCCGCCGGTGATGATCATGTCATCAACGCGGCCGGTGACGAACAGATCACCATCGGGATCGAAATGACCGGTATCGCCGGTGTAGTACCAGCCGTCGCGCAGCGCCCGGGCCGTCGCTTCGGGGCGGTTCCAGTAGCCCTCGAAGGCTTCGTCCGAGGAAGCAAGCGCCGCGATCTCGCCTTCCTCGCCTGGCGCGGCGAGATCGTCGGGGCCGGCGCCGTTCAGCCGGACCACGCGGATCTGCTGGTTGATCCCGGCGCGGCCGGCGGAGCCGGGCTTGCGCGGCGCGTCGGGGTCGATGGTGAACGTGTAGATTTCCGAGGATCCGTAATGGTTCACAAACAGATCGGGTCGGAACGATTCGGTCAGGGCGCGCAACAGCGCATCCGTCATCGAGGCACCGGCGAAGCCGAGCTTGCGGACGGACGTCACATCGCGGCGCCGGAAGTCGGGGTGATGCAGCAGATCGTGATAGAGCGTGGGGACCAGATAGAGATTGGTCAGCCGCTCCGTCTCGATCAGCGCCAGCGCCGCGGCCGGATCGAAGCGCCGCAGGCAGACGAAGGCCCCGCCGACCAGCGCCATCGCCAGCAGCGAGCGCACGCCCATGGTGTGATAGAGCGGCATCACGCCGAGGGTGCGTTCGCCGCGCGCATACTGGTTCTGCGCGACATGGGCGATCGCCGCGGCGCGCTCGGCGCGGTGACGGCGGGGCACGCCCTTGGGCCGCGCGGTGGTGCCGGAGGTATATAGCATCAGCGAAACGAAATCCGCGTTCCCGCGCGGGCGCGCTTCCGGCGCCGCGGCGGCGATCAGGGCGTCGAATCCGGTTTCGCCGGGTTCCGGCGGCGTGCCCGCAACGAGACAGGACAGGTCCGTTGCCACGCGCGCGGCGGCGGCGTCGCGGGCCAGCGCGCGGGCGCCGGAATCGGTCAATGCGAACGCGATCTCATCGGTCGTCGCGCGCCAGTTGATCGGCACCAGTACCACACCGGCGAACTGGCAGGCCCAGTGCAAAGTCGCCGCTTCCCATCGGTTCTGCATGATACTGACCAGCCGGTCGCCCGGTCGCAGGCCCATCGCGTCCAGCCCCGCCACCACCGCGGAGATGCGCCGGAACCAGTCGGCGTAGGTGAGACGCAGCGAGCCATCGACCAGCGCCAGCGCGTCCGGATCGCGTGCCACCGAGGCGACGAACTGGGTCCCGAGGTCAAACATGCGCGTTTCCGTCTCGCAGGATGGCCGCCGCCTCGCGCGCCGCGGCCAGGATCGGCGCGTAGCCGGTGCAGCGGCAGAGATGCCCGGCGATCGCGTCTTCCAACGCCGCGTCGCCGGCGGCGGGATCGGCGGCCAGCAACGTCGCCACCGACATCAGGATCCCCGGCGTGCAGAAGCCGCATTGCAGCGCGTGGTGGCGGCGGAAGGCTTCCTGCAACACCGACAGCCGGTCGGGCGCGGGGGCCAGGCCCTCCACGGTGCCGATCGTGCTTCCTTCCACCTGCACCGCCAGGGTCAGGCAGGCCCGTGCCGGCACGCCGTCGATCGCCACCGTGCAGGCGCCGCACACGCCGTGCTCGCAGCCGACATGCGTGCCGGTGGCGCCGAGGCCGTGGCGCAGCGCGTCGGCCAGGCTGGTGCGGGGTTCGACATCCACCGCGACGGGCGCGAAGTTGAGGATGAAAC
>JAKAZN010000485.1 GCA_021815835.1 Pseudomonadota bacterium | reverse complement strand
GCTGGCGCTGTCGCAGCTCTCGCGCGCGGTGGAATCGCGCGAGGACAAGCGCCCGCAGCTTTCGGATCTGCGCGAATCGGGCACCATCGAGCAGGACGCCGACGCGGTGATGTTCATCTACCGCGACGAATACTACCTCGCGCAGAAGATGCCGAAGGAGATGGCGTTCGACAACGGCGACAAGTTCCAGGGCGCGATCGACAAATGGCAGCAGGACATGGATCGCTCGCACAACAAGGCGGAACTCATCATCGCCAAGCAGCGCCACGGTCCCACCGGCAAGATCGACCTGTTCTTCGAGGCCGAATTCACCCGCTTCGCCGATCTCGACCAGACCCATGACGGGTATGGCTGACACCACCGCCGGCGCGGTGCTGGAGGTCGATCTCGGCGCGATCGTCGCCAACTGGCGCGCGCTGGGCGCCCGCCATCCCTCGGGTCCCGTCGCCGGGGTGGTGAAGGCCGACGCCTACGGCCTGGGCGCCGCCGCCGTCGCGCCGGCGCTGGCCGATGCGGGGTGCCGGCATTTCTTCGTGGCCCTCCCGGACGAGGCGCTGGCGCTGCGCCCAATTCTGCCGGCGGAGGCGATGCTGGCGGTGCTGGGCGGGCTGTTCCCGGGCACCGAGGCGGCGTTTCTCGCCCACGACATCACGCCGGTGCTGAACACCTTGGCCGAGATCGATTCCTGGGCCGCCGCCGCGCGCCGCGCCGGCCGCGCGCTGGACGCGATCCTGCACGTGGATACGGGGATGTCCCGGCTCGGCCTCGATCCCCCCGCGCTCGCGGCCTTGCGCGCCGATCCCGGGCGGCTCGCGGGGATCGCGGTGCGCTACGTCATGACGCATCTCGTTTCGTCCGAAATTCCCGGCGACCCGATCAACGCCGCCCAGGCGCGCCGCTTCGCCGCCGCCTGCGCGGGGCTGCCGCCGGCGCCGCGCTCGCTTGCCAATTCCTCCGGGATTTTCCTGGGCGGCGCCGCCGCCTCCGACCTCGCCCGCCCGGGCGCCGCGCTCTACGGCGTCAACCCGCTGCCGGGACAGGCCAGTCCGATGCGCGCCGTGGTCCGGCTGCGCGCGCGGGTGCTGGCGGTGCGCGCGATCGCGCCGGGCGATACGGTCGGCTATAATGCGACCTTCACCGCCACCCGCCCCAGCCGCATCGCCACCGTCGCGATCGGCTACGCCGATGGCTGGCGGCGCGCGCTGTCCAACCGCTTCTCGGCGCGCTTTGACGCCGCACCGGTCCCGCTGGTAGGGCGTGTGTCCATGGACCTCACCACCTTCGACGCGACCGAGCATCCGGGCATCGTCCCCGGCGCCTGGCTCGATCTGATCGGGCCGGGCTGCGACGTCGATGACGTCGCCGCCGCCGCCGGGACCAATGGCTACGAGGTGCTGACCGCGCTCGGCGCGCGGGTGCGCCGGGTCTATCGCCCCGCGTGAACGCGCTGCTCGACAGGATCGCCGCGCTCGGGCGGACGGTGATCGGCCTGGCGCGCGAGGCCGGCGCGCTCAGCCTGTTCGCGCTCGACGGGCTCAGCCATCTGCTCCGCCCGCCCTTCTATCCGCGCCGGTTCGGCCGCGCCCTGGTGGAGATGGGGTTCTTCTCGCTGCCGGTCGTGGCGCTGACCGCGGTGTTCACCGGCATGGTGCTGGCGCTGCAGACCTATACCGGCTTCTCGCGCTTCAACGCGGCGAGCGCGATCGCCAATGTGGTGGTGATCTCGATCACGCGCGAACTCGGCCCGGTGCTGGCGGGGCTGATGGTCGCGGGGCGCATCGGTGCCGCGACCGCGGCAGAGCTCGGGACCATGCGGGTCACCGATCAGATCGACGCCCTGTCCACGCTTTCGACCGAGCCGATGAAATACCTGGTCGCGCCGCGCCTGCTCGCCGGGATCGTCGCGCTGCCGCTGCTGGTGGTGGTCGCCGATATCCTGGGCGTGATGGGCGGGTTCATCGTCGCCACCGTGAAGCTGGGGTTCATCCCCGAGCTTTACCTGCACCAGACGGTGAACTTCATGCAGGCGGACGACGTGATCTCCGGCCTCGTGAAGGCCGCCGTGTTCGGCTTCCTGATCGCGCTGCTGGGCTGCTATCGCGGCTATCGCAGCCGCGGCGGGGCCGAGGGCGTGGGCCAGGCCACCACCGGGGCGGTGGTCACGGCCTCGATCCTGATCCTGGCGTTCGATTTCGGCCTGACCGAATTGTTCTTCACCCGATGAGCGGCGCCATCCCCCGGATCCGCGTGCGCGGCCTCAGGAAATCCTTCGGCGCCAAGCTGGTGCTGGACGGGATCGATCTGGATGTGCCGCAAGGCACGTCGATGGTGGTGATCGGCGGGTCCGGCTCGGGCAAGTCGGTGCTGCTGAAATGCATCCTGGGGCTGATCGAGCCCGATGCCGGCACGATCGAGCTCGACGGCCAGGACATCCTGCGCCTGAACCGCAACGAGCTTCTGGCCGCGCGGTCGCGGATCGGGATGTTGTTCCAGAACGGGGCGCTGTTCGACAGCCTGCCGGTCTGGGAGAACGTGGCCTTCGGGCTGCTCGCGCGGAAGATGGTGAGCCGGCGGGAGGCGCCGGCGCGCGCGGTCGCGCTGCTCGCCCAGGTGGGGCTGGCGGCCGAAGTGGGCGCGCTGGCGCCGTCCGAGCTTTCGGGCGGGATGCAGAAGCGGGTGGCGCTGGCGCGCGCGATCGCGGCGCAACCGGATATCCTGTTCTTCGATGAACCGACCACCGGTCTGGACCCGATCATGGGCGCGGTGATCGACGGGCTGATCGTCGATTGCGTGAAGCGGCTGGGCAGCACGGCGGTGGCGATCACGCATGACATGGCGAGTGCCGCGCGGATCGGGGATGCGGCGGCGATGATCCATCGCGGGCGGATCATCTGGTCCGGTCCGGCCGGGGCATTGATGGA
>JAKAZN010000484.1 GCA_021815835.1 Pseudomonadota bacterium | reverse complement strand
CGCGCGGGCGATGGCGGGAGCGAGCGTCGTCACCTCACCCGCGACGCGGCGGCGGTGACCTGGAGCCGTACGCGTCGTTCACCCGATTGCCCTGCGCCTCCGGGGGAGCGACCTCACCCCTCCCCGGTGGTCATCCGCGCCAGCTCGGATTGGAACAGGCCCGCCTCGGCCCGGTAGCGCGGGCTGGCGCGCCCATCCGTGCCCGCCAGCACATGCAGCCGGCGGTGGCGCGCGTCGATCTCCGCGCCCAGGAGGCCGCGCGTTTCCAGGAAGCGGGTGATCGGGCAGGTCTCCACCGGTGTCGCCGCCGCCTCGCCCACATGCGTCGCGCGCCACATGCTGGCGAGCGCGCCCAGCGGGGTGCGCAGCGCGGCGCGGTCGATGGTCCAGCGGAAATCCCGCGCCCAGTCCGCCAGCGCCGCCCCCGGCATCGGCCGTGCCAGCGCGTAGCCCTGGCCGATATGCGCGCCCAGCACCGTCGCGGCCTCGATCAGGTCCTCGCTCTCCAGCCCCTCGGCCACGACGTTGATGTCCAGATCCCGTCCCAGCTGCACCAGCGAGCCGATGAAATGCATCGACCGGTCGGGCGCGCGGCGCGCGTCCAGCATGAGCTCCTGATCGAGCTTCACGGTCCCGAAGGGCAGGCTGCGCAGCCGATGGAGGCTGCTGAACCCCGATCCCAGATCGTCCATCGCCAGGCCCACCCCCAGCTCGGCGAGCGCGGCGATCGCCGCCGTCGCCCCCTCATCCGGGGGGCCGAGCGCCTGGTCCTCGGTCAGCTCCAACGTGAGCCGCGCCGGCGCGACCCGCGCCCGACCCAGCGCCGCGCGCACCCAGAAGGCGCAATCGGGCCGGCCCAGGGTGGAGGGCGGGAGGTTCAACGATACCCCGAGCCGCAGCCCCGCCTGCTCCCACAACGCCGCCTGCTCCAGCGCCTCGGCGAGGCCCAGGCGGAACAATTCGTCCAGGTCCCGCGCCCCCAGCACCGGCAGGAACCGCCCGGGCGGGATCAGCACGCCATCCTCCTGCTCCAGCCGTGCCAGCGCTTCCGCGCCCACGGGCCGGCCATCGCGCAGATCGACCAGCGGCTGGTAGTGCATGCGCAGGCCGCCGGTGAACAGCCGCCGGCGCCAGGCGGCGGCCGTCGTCTCCGGCACCACCACGGCGCGCGCGGCGGCGCGACGCTGCACCCATAGCCGCGCCTGCGCCTCGGCGAGCCCGGCGCAGAAATGGCGTATCCACATGCCGTCGAACTGGGCGGGATGGGCGCCGATCAGGATCAGCGCGGCGACGATCCGCTGATCGCCGTCGCGGATCGGCATCACCACCGCGCTCTGGACGCCGAAGCGCCGCGCCGCGGCATGCCATGGGGCGGTGCGCGGGTCGGTCTGGAAATCCGCCGCCGAGACCCTCTCCCCGCGCCGCCACGCCTCTCCGACCAGCCCTTGGCCCTCGGGTGTGTCCGCGTCGAGCGCCGGGGTCAGCCGGGTCGCCTCGCGGATCCGCGCGAAGGACAGACCGCGTGTGGTGCTGGAGGCCAGTACCTGGAACTTACCGGCCGCGTCGGGGCGCAGCAGCCCGGCGGACAGAAGACCCGGGAGCGCCGCCACTTCATCGAGCTGGGTCTGCACGGCATCGACCCAGGGCGTCTCGGGCGGCGGCGGGCGGCGCAGCACCACGGCGAAATAGCGCGCAATGATCTCCGAGCGTATCTCCATCTGCGCCGCGCTGTCGTCGTGCAACCGCGAGAGCGCGACGGTGACGGCGTTCTGCCGGTCGCTCGGGCGCAGCATGGAGCCAGCCAGCGCCTCCACCAGGCGGGTCTGCAACTCGCCGATCCCCTGCATCAGACCTGCCCCGTCGAGGCCGACCAGGCAGTGGATCTCTCCCACCGCGCGCGCGCGGGCCTGCAACGCGGCGCGGTCGATGGCGGGATCCATCAGCGCGACCAGATGCGCCACCTCGCCCACGCGCAGCCGCGCCGCCGCCGCCGCCGGCAGCCCGGAAAGGATCGTGTCCGCCGCCGACCCGGCCTCGGGGCCGTGATCGCGGGCCGCGATGGCGGCGCCGGCCAAGGTCGGCCAGAATCCGCCCATCATCGTCAGCAGCCGCGCCGCCGCCGGGCCATAGACGTCGTCGATCAGGGGCACGGTGGCCGGCGGCGCGGCGAGCCCGTCGTCCCAGCGGCGCCAGCTCTGCTCGCGCACCGCCTTCTCCGCCTTGGCCGCGTAGAGCGCGGCATCCGCCCGGCGCAGCAGGATGTCGGGATCGGCGCCGTCGGCGGGATACACCGCGACACCGACGCTGAATCGGAGCAGCGCCTGGCCCTCGGCGAGGATGACCGGCGCCTCCATCACGTCCGACAGCCGGCCGAGCAGGCCCGGGAGCGCCTCGATCGTGCCGAGATCCTCGATCGCCAGCACGAACTCGTCTCCGCCCAGCCGGGCGATCAGGTCGGAACGGCGCATGGCCTGCGTGAGCCGGTCCGCGGCCTCGCGCAGCACCCGATCGCCCGCCGGGTGGCCCCAGCGATCGTTGACCTGCTTGAAATCGTCGAGGTCGAGCAGACAAACCGCGAGCGGCGTCTCCCGCCGGCGGGCGCGCGCCAGCGCGAGGCCGAGATGCTCCTCGAACAACAATCGGTTGGCGAGGCCGGTCAGCGGGTCGTGGCGCGCCAGGTAGAATTGCTGGCCGCGCTCGTGCTCAAGCGCCTGCTTGAGGTCGAATTCGTCGAGGCCGCGCCCCAGGAGTTGCGCGATCCGCTCGCACAGATCCAGGACCTCGGCGGTGAACAGGCCGGGAACCGGCGAGCCCAGCGCCAGGATGGCGAACAGCTTGCCGCCACGGAGGATCGGCACGGTCGCCGCCGACTGCCATCCGCCCTCCTCCACCGGCGCGTAAAAGCGGGCGAGCGAGGCGTCTTCGGCAA
>JAKAZN010000483.1 GCA_021815835.1 Pseudomonadota bacterium | reverse complement strand
CGCCCCGGGTGGCCCGCACCGGGTGGCCCGCACCGAGTGGCCCGCGACGGGCGGGCGTCGCACGGACGCGCCATCATCCCGGCGCGGACGCCGCTAGCTCCCCCAGCTCGCGCCGGAATGGGCTGCGCGGCAGAATCTCGTCCTCCCAGAAAGCGGCCCGGAACGGGGTTTGGAATTCCCCGAGCGCGGCCGCCAGCGCGGCGTGGTCGGCGAGCGCGGCCGGGCCCAGGCGGCGCATCGGGATGGCGGCGGCGCGCAGCGCCGCCTCCGGCGTCGCATCGGCAAACACCAGGGCCAGCGGGCCGTCGGCCAGGCGGAAGGCGATCTCGGCGAATACCGGACCGGACGGGGACGGCAGCCAGGCGCGCGGCAGCGGGCGGGGGGCGGACCAGAACCAGTCCTCGGGCGTGTAGAGCCCGCCGAACCGCGCGAGGCCCGCTTCCAGCGCGGGGCGGTGGCGGGCGATCCGGGCGGCGATCAGATCGAGATAGGCGGCGACGAACGCGCGCCGAGAGCGGGCATAATCGCCACAGGAATCCTCGAGCCAGCTTCGCATCGCGGCGATTCGGGCGGAGTGGGTGGGCCCCGCCCCGGCCTGGATGGCCCGCGGCAGGGCGATGCTGTTCAGGCGCAGCACGCCGCCCGCTTCCGGCACGCCCGGCAGGCGGGGATCGTCCGGCGCGATGCCGCGCGGCAGGCGATCCAGGCCATACAGGATCCGCGCGCTCATTCCGCCGGCGCGCGTTCGGGCGCGGGACGGGAACGGCGCATCAGCAGCAAAAGCAGCAGCGGCGGCACGACGATGAAGGTCATCGCGTAGAAATCGTTGTTGTAGGCGATGATCTGCGCCTGCCGGTCGATCGCCTGGTTGAGCAGCGCCGCGCCATGCGTGGTGGCGGGGTTCAGGTAATGGCTCACCGCGCCGGCGCCCTGCAGCACCCGATCGAACGGCGTGATCCGCCCGGCCATGTCGGCATGCATCGCCTGCGCGCTGCGTTCGAGGGTGAACGTCGTCACGGAAATCCCGATCGCCTGGCCCATGTTGCGACCCAGCGCCTGCATCGCCGTGGCATCGCCACGCAGCCGCGCGGGCAGGGTGACGAAGGCCACGACGGTCATCGGGTTGAAGATCAGCCCGATCGCGAAGCCCTGCACGATCAGGGTCAGCATCATCCGCGTCTCGGTGATGTCGGGCGTCCAGCGGCTCATGGAATGCAGCGCGAGGCCCAGCACCACCAGGCCCACCGCCATGATCTTGCGGCTGTCGACCCGCGCGCTGAGGGTGGAGGCCACGAACATCGCGAACATGGTGCCGAAGCCGCGCGGGGCGAGCGCCACCCCCGCGTCGTACACCGGATAATCCGCGAGCACCTGCAGATACGGGGCGAGCAGCGCCGAGGTCGCCAGCATCACCATCGCGACGAAAAACCCCATCGAGACGGAGGCGACGAAATTGCGGTCCCGGAACAGCGCCGGATCGAGGAACGGACGCCGCGCGGTCAGCATGTGGACGATGAACAGATAGAGCCCCAGCCCGGCCAGGGTGGCATAGACGATGATCTCGCGCGACGAAAACCAGTCCAGCAGTTGCCCGCGATCCAGCATCATCTGCAGCGAGCCGACGCCGAGCGCCAGTACCGAGAAGCCCCACCAGTCGAACCGCAGCTCCCGCTTCGGATCCGAGTTCGGCAGGAAGATCGCGAGCCCGATGATCGCCAGGATGCCGAAGGGCAGGTTCACGTAGAACACGTAGCGCCAGTTGTACATGTAGGTCAGATAGCCGCCGAGCGTGGGCCCCATGATCGGGCCCAGCATCACGCCGGAGCTGAAGATCGCCATCGCATAGGCGCGCTTGTGGAACGGATAGATGTCCAGCATCGTCGCCTGCGACAACGGCACCAGCGCCGCCCCGCATACGCCCTGTCCCACCCGGAACAGCACCATCTGCATGAGCGTCTGCGCCGCGCCGCACATCATGGAGAACGCGGTGAAGCCGGCCAGGCACAGGATGAACAGCCGCTTGCGTCCGAAGCGGACCGCGAGCCAGCCCACCGGCGCGGTCATGATCGCCGCGGCGATGACGTAGGAGGTGAGCACCCAGGTGATCTCGTCCTGGGTCGCCGACAGGCTGCCCTGCATGTAGGGCAGGGCCACGTTGGCGATGGCGGAATCCAGCACCTGCATGAGCGTCGCCATCATGGCGCAGCCGGTGATCAGGGCACGATGCGGAACTTGCGGGTCGGAGCCGGACATGAGGCGGCCAAGGTGGGGGCGCCCAGTGTGGCGGGTCCGGGCGCCGGGCGCCAGCGTGGGGTGGCCGGCCTGCGGCATGAGGAGGGGCCGCGCCCCGAACCTACATCCGGAACACGCCGAAGCGTGTGGGCGGGATCGGGGCGTTGAGGGCGGCTTCCAGCGACAGGGCGAGCACGCGGCGCGTATCCGCGGGGTCGATGATGCCGTCGTCCCACAGCCGCGCGCTGGCGAAGATCGGCTGGCCTTTGGTGTCGTATTCGGCCCGGATGGGGGCCTTGAACGCATCCTCGGCCGCGGTGTCGGCGAAGCCGCCGCGGACGGTGGCGAGCACGCTGGCCGCCTGCTCCCCGCCCATCACCGAGATGCGCGCGTTGGGCCAGATCCACAGGAAGCGCGGATCGTAGGCGCGTCCGCACATGCCGTAATTGCCGGCGCCGAACGAGCCACCCACGATCACGGTGATTTTCGGCACGTTCGCGGTGGCGACGGCGGTGACCAGTTTGGCGCCGTCCTTGGCGATGCCGCCCGATTCGTATTTGCGGCCGACCATGAAGCCGGTGATGTTCTGCAGGAAGATCAGCGGAATGCCGCGCTGGCAGCACAGCTCGATGAAATGCGCGCCCTTCAGGGCGGATTCCGAGAACAGGATGCCGTTATTGGCGATGATGCCCACGGGG
>JAKAZN010000482.1 GCA_021815835.1 Pseudomonadota bacterium | reverse complement strand
ATGATACGCCTCCGGCCCGTCGGCATCGCCGGCCCGGCGCGCGCCGGTGGAGAACGTCGTATAGACCGAGAATTCCTGTCCGGTGGCCGAGCGCGCCAGCACCCGCAGCAGGCTCATGCAGTCTTCCAGCGTCGGCACCACCTTCTCGATGCTGGCGAGCGCGATATGCACCCGCGGCAGGGTCTGGGTCAGGTCGCCGTTGCCCTCATTCGTCACGATCACGCTGCTGCCGGTCTCGGCGATCAGGAAATTGGCCCCGGTGATGCCGACATCGGCGGCGAGGAATTTTTCCCGCAGCCGCGAGCGCGCCTCGGTGAGGATATCGCGCCGCTCGTGGAACACGCGATCGGCGGGCAGGTCGGTATGCGCGGCGCGGAACGAGGCTTCCCAGTCCTCGCGATTCAGATGAAACGCAGGCGCAATGATATGGCTCGGGATCTCGTGACGGAGCTGGAGGATGTATTCGCCGAGATCGGTCTCGACCGGAACGATGCCGTGTCGTTCCAGATGCGCGTTGATGCCCAGCTCCTCGCTGATCATCGATTTGCCCTTGGTCACGGTGCGCGCCCCGGCCTCCTGGCAGATCCGCAGCACCACGGCGCGCGCTTCCGCGGCGTCGGTGCACCAATGCACGGTCCCGCCGGCGCGTTCGACGTTGGCGGCGAAGGTTTCCAGGTAGAAATCGAGATGCGCGAGCGTGTGGTCCTTGATCGCGCGGGCTTCGTCACGCAGCGCCTCGAACTCGGGCAGCGCGGCCACCGCGGCGGCGCGGCGGGCGATGAAGGAGGTGCCGCTGCGCGCCAGCGCCTTCTGCAGACCGGGATCGGCCAGGGCCTGGCGGGCGTTGCGCTTGAATTCGGGGGAGGTGGCGATGTGCATCGCCGCAGTCTAGAACGCGCCCGACCGGCTCGGAAGGGCCGGCAATCCCGCCGGCGCCGGCTCAGCCGCCGCCCCGGAACCCCGTGGCAACCACATAGACCTCGCTCGATTCCTTCCGGCTCGCCGGCGGCTTGACGTGACGGACCGAGCCGAAGCTCCGCTTCATCCGTTGCAGGATCGTCCGCTCCGCTCCGCCCTGGAACACCTTGGCGACGAATGCGCCGCCCGGCGCCAGCACCTCCAGCGCGAAGGCGAAGGCCAGTTCGGCCAGCGCCACGATGCGCAGATGATCGGTCGCGCCATGGCCCGTGGTGTTGGGCGCCATGTCGGACAGGACCAGGTCGGCCTTCCCGTCCAGCGCCGCTTCCAGCCGCGCCGGCATCTCCGGGTCGGCGAAATCGCCCTTGATGAAAACAACCCCCGCCAGCGGATCGATCGCCAGCAGATCGACACCCACCACCTTCGCCGCGCCGCGCCGCGCCGCGACCTGCGACCACCCGCCCGGCGCGGCGCCGAGATCGAGCACGCGCGCCCCCGGCCGGATCAGCTTGAACCGGTCGTCCAGCTCGATCAGCTTGAACGCCGCGCGCGAGCGCCAGCCCTGCGCCCGCGCCGCCGCCACATAGGGATCGTTCAACTGGCGCGCGAGCCAGCGCTGCGAGCCCGCGCTGCGCCCGCGCGCGGACCGCACCACGACCGACAGCGACCGCGCGCCCGGATCGGGCGAGGAGGGCGATTTGCTCATCGGAAGCGGCGGGCGCGATGGGCGCGGATCAGCCGCAACAGCATCCCCTCCCGCAGGCCGCGATCGGCCACGATCAGCTTCGGCGCCGGCCAGGTGCGCCGGATCGCGGCGAAGATCGCGCAGCCGGGCAGCACGAATTCCGCCCGCTCCGGCCCGATGCAGGGATGCTCGCCAAGCCCGTCCAGCCCGAGCCCGCGCAGCCGGGTCAGCGCATCGTCGGCGACCTCGATCGGCAGCACCGTGCCGTCCACCAGGTCGCGCTGATAGCGCGGCAGCTTCAGCGCCTGGCCGGCGAGCGTGGTCACGGTGCCGCTGGTGCCCAGCAGATAGACCCCGCCCTGGCGGATCTCCTTGCAGATGCAATGGACGCTCTCGAAACGGACCAGCCGGGCCGCCACGTCTTCCACCATCGCCGCGAAACCGGCTTCGGTGTGGCCCACCGGGCCGAAGCGCTCCGCCAGGGTGACGACACCCAGTTGCAGCGAGAGATAGCCGATCATCACCGCCTCGCCGGCCGGGTCGATGCGCACCCAGGCGAGCTCGGTCGAGCCGCCGCCGATATCGAACAACAGCGCCCGCCGCGGCCCGCCGGCGAGCAGCGCGGCGCAGCTTTCGAGCGCGAGGCCCGCTTCCTCGCGCGAGGAAATCAGCTCCAGCGGCAGGCCCGTCTCGGCGCGCGCGCGCGACAGAAACGCCGCGCCGTTCGCGGCCTGCCGGCAGGCCTCGGTCGCGACGGCGCGCACGCCCAGCACGGGCCGGCGCGCCAGCCGGTCGGCGCAGCCCTGCAGCGCGGCGAGCGCGCGCGCGATTGCGTCCTCGCTGAGGCAGCGCGATCGGTGCAGCCCCTCGCCCAGCCGGACCACGCGGCTGAAACTGTCCAGCACCCGGAACCCGTCGCCGGAAGGCGTGCCGATCAACATGCGGCAATTGTTGGTGCCGAGATCGAGCGCGGCAAACAACGGCCCGCCCGGCCGCCGCGTGAGGCAGGGCCGGGAGGCGCCGTTTGGATCGGGCGCGGGCGGATCGGGCGGGGCGGGCGGGGCGGACACGGCGGGACGGTTCCAGCGTTTCAGGATGCGGTATTCTCCGCACTTGGCCGCGGCGCCGCAAGGCTTTACCCAAGGCCCCCCGCACGCCGGAGGCCGCCCATGCCCGCTCCACCGTCCGCCCTCCCTTCTGCCACCCCTGGGGCTCCCCCCCCGGACGTGGCCAGCCTGTCCTTCGAGGAGGCGCTGGCCGAGCTCGAGCAGATCGTGCGCGGCCTGGAAGGCGGCCAACAGAAGCTGGAGGATGCCATCGCCGCCTATGAACGC
>JAKAZN010000481.1 GCA_021815835.1 Pseudomonadota bacterium | reverse complement strand
GGTCAACTCCTGCGGCGCAAAGCTCCGGCCGCCGAAGAAAGCGAAATCGACCGACTGGCGATGCCCGAGGCGCAGCGCGAGCGCGGTGCCGCCGAAAAGCACGAAATCGGATGGGATGGCGCTGAACTCGTCCCACAACCGCCGTTGCGCTGGGGGCAGGATATCGAGACGGGGCACGAATTTGGCCGCTGCGACCATGATTTGTTCTAGTCTTATTCCCGACCGGGGTCAATCTGCCGCGCCGGGCGGCGTGGCGTCATCCTGGATCTGTTGCCGCGGAGGCCGAGGGCGATCAGCCTTACGATCCCGGCGATTGCGGATGGCGTTCGTGACAGCACCGCCACCATCCCGGCAGCGGGTTGCGACGTCTTGTAACAAGGGGGCAGGGTGCTCGATCCGCGCCGGCCCGATGGCCGCTGTCACCCAGGAACGACTCGCCATCGAACAGGCGTCGGTCGGCCACGCGCGACGGTGGCGCCGAGGGTGGGCACCGCGGATGAGGGCGCCCGCCCCTACGCCTGCTTCAGTTCGATCAGGCTGCGCCGGATCTTCCGCCCACGTTCGACCTTGTCCTCGATATATCCCGCATCGCCCCAGCGCACCGCGCGCGCCATCGCCTGCGCGTCCTCGAGGAAACGCGCCAGCATCTCCAGCAGCGCCTCGCGGTTGTTCAGGAACACGTCGCGCCACATCACCGGATCGGACGCGGCGATGCGGGTGAAATCGCGGAATCCGGATGCCGCGAAGCGCAGCACCTCGGAACGGCTTTCGTCGGCCAGATCGTCGGCGGTGCCGCAGATGGTGAACGCCAGCAGATGCGGCAGATGCGACACGATCGCCAGCACCCGATCGTGATGCGCCGGCTCCATCCGCTCGACCGTGGAGCCGCAGCGGCGCCACAGTTCCTCGATCCTGCCGATCGCGTCCTCGTCAGTCCCAGGCGGCGGCACTACCAGGGTGTAGCGGCCCTGGAACAACGTCACGAACCCGGAATCGGGGCCGGAATATTCCGTCCCCGCCAGCGGATGGGCGGGCACGAAATGCACACCCGCGGGCACCAGCGGCCCCACGTCGCGGATCACCGATTGCTTGGTGGAACCGACATCGGTCAGGATCGCCCCGGGCGCCAGATGCGGCGCGATGGCGGCGGCCAGATCGGCGAAGGCGCCCACGGGCGCTGCCAGCATCACGCAATCGGCGCCGGCCACCGCGCGCGCGGGATCTTCCTCCACCCGGTCGGCGATGCCGAGTTCCATCACCCGGGCGCGGGTTTTCGCGGTCCGCGCGCAGGCCACCACTTCGCCGGCCAGGTCGCCCCGCTCGCGCGCGATGCGCGCCAGCGAACTGCCGATCAGCCCCACCCCGATCAGCGCGAGACGGCGAAACAGCGGCTCAGCCACGGGCCGTGGTCCCTGGGGCGGTGAGCATGAAGGCGCGCAGCGCGGCGATCACCGCCTCCACCTCCTCGGCGGTGCCCACGGTGATGCGCAGGCATTGCGGCAGGCCGTAGCCGCCCACGGGACGGACGATGATCCCGCGCGTGCGCAGGAACGCGTCCGCCGCCCGGGACCGCTCGGGGGTGGCGAAATCGGCGAGCACGAAATTGCCCTCGCTCGGCCAGACGCGGATGCCCGCTTCTTCCAGCCCGCGCGCCAGGATCGGGCGATAGATCAGGTTGTGGTCGCGCCCCTTCTCCACCCAGCCAGGTTCGGCAAGGGCGGCGATCGCCGCCGCCTGCGCGGCGATCGAGACATTGAACGGGGCGCGCACCCGGTTCAGCACATCGATGACCGCCGGCGGCGCGTAGGCCCAGCCGATCCGCATCCCGCCCAGCCCGAACACCTTGCTGAAGGTGCGCGTCATCACGGTGTTGTCGCCCGCATCGACCAGCCGCGCGCCGGCATCGTAATCGGGCCGCGCGACGTATTCCGCGTAGGCCGCGTCCAGCACCAGCAGCACGTCGGACGGCAGCCCCGCGCGCAGCCGCGCAACTTCCTCGTGCGCCAGCATCGAGCCGGTGGGATTGTTCGGATTGGCCAGGAACACGACGCGCGTGGCGGCGGACACGCAGGCCAGCAACGCATCCACATCGGCCGTCAGATCGCGCTCGGGCGCCTTGGCGACCTGGCTGCCGGCATAGGTCGCGGCGATGTGGTAGATGGAAAACCCGTGCGCCGACATCACGACGTCCCGCCCCTTGCCGCCATAGGCAAGGCAGAGCTGGTAGATGATATCGTCCGATCCCGCCCCGCAGACGATGCGCGCCGGATCGAGGCCCCAGCGCGCCCCGATCGCGCGGCGCAACTCGTCCGCCCCGCCATCGGGGTAACGGTGCAGCTCGTCGGCCATGCGCGTGAAGGCCGCCTGCGCGCCGGGCGGCACGCCGAACGCGCCCTCGTTGGAGGAAAGCTTCACCGTGCGGTTGACGCCGGGGATGGTCGATTCGCCGCCGATATAGGGCGAGATGCCCAGGATTTCCGGGCGGGGCCGCGGCGCGGTCATGATTTTGGTACCTCGATCGGAACGGCGTAGCTGCCCAGCACGACCGGCGGGCGCAGCGCGCCCTCGATCCGCGCGAGGCGGGGGTCGTCCTCGGCCACGAATCCCGCCACCTCCACCAGCGCCAGGGCGGTCGGGTCGCCGGCGTTGCGGCGCAGGATCATGCCCCCCGGGATCGCGCCGCCGGGCATCGCGCCATCCGGGCTGGCCCCGTGCAGGCCTGGCGCGTCCGCCGCGAACCCGGACGCGGCCAGCGCCGCGGCCAGCCGCGCGCGGCTGGCGGCCGGATCCAGTTCGAGCGCGATCAGCGAGCGATCCTGCCCGCTCGCGTCCGGCGCCACCGCGGCGAGCACGAAGGCGCGCGCATCCGGCGCGCCCTCCGCCCGGCGGGTCCAGAACGGCAAGCGGCCGACGATATGCAGGCGGGCCGGGTCGCGGCGCA
>JAKAZN010000005.1 GCA_021815835.1 Pseudomonadota bacterium | reverse complement strand
GGCTGTTAACCGCTGGGTCGTAGGTTCGAGTCCTACTCCGGGAGCCACCCCCCACCGCACCATCCGGCCCCTGGCGATGCCATCCGACACCGTCGCCCCCACCGATCTCCCCGCCCCCCCGATCCGTCTCACCAACCTGGTCTGGGTCGCCGTCGCGCTCGCCGCGATGGGCGCCGTGATTCTCTCCGGCGATCTCTGGGCGCTGACGTTCACCCATGTCATGGCCGGCGTGCTGTGGACCGGCATCGACCTGTTCATGGGCTTCGTCGTCGGCCCCACCCTCCGCGCCGCGCCCTTCCCGGCGCGCCGCGCGGTGATCTGCCGGCTGATGCCGAAGATGCTGTTCCTGCTGCCGACGCTTTCGGCGATCACCGGCACCGCCGGCTATGTGCTGGCGGACCGCATGGGATTCCTGGATGCCGCCTGGCCCGCTTATGGCTGGGTGGCGGCGGCGCTGGCGCTGATCGCGCTGCTCACCGTCCAGGGCCTCGGCATCCTGCTGCCCACCAACCTGCTGGTCTATTTCGAGCTGCAGAAACCCGCGCCGGACGTGGCGCGCATCGGCCGGCTGATGCGGCGCTATGTGCGGATGGTGGCGCTGCAAGGGGTGATGCAGGTGGCGATGATCGTGGTGATGGCGCGGTTCGCCACGGGGATCTGAGCCCGCCGAGGCTCACACGGTGAAGGATTGATGCAGGCCCGGCATCTCCACCCGTCCCGGCGGCAGCTTGCGCGCGAACGCCTCCATCGCCGTCGCCTCCCCATGCACCAGCACCGTCATCCCCGCGCCCGGCACCGCGTGGCGCCAGGCCAGCAATTCCGCCTGGTCGGCGTGGCCGGAAAACCCGTTGATGGTGTGGATCTTCGCGCGCACCGGGATGTCTTCGCCGAAAATCCGCACATGCGGCGCCCCGTCGATGATCCGCCGCGCGAGCGTTCCCACCGCGGCGAAGCCCACGAACACCACCCCCGCCTCCGTCCGCCACAGATTATGCCGCAGATGGTGGCGCACCCGCCCGCCGGTGCACATCCCCGATCCCGCCATCAGCACCGCGCCGCCGGGCAGCCGGTTGAGCCCCATCGATTCCGCCGCCTCCCGCACGAAACGCAGCCCCGGCAGCCCGAACGGATCCTCCCCGCGCGCGAACGCGGCCGTCAGCACCGGGCCGAAACATTCCGGGTGACGCTTGAAAATCTCGGTCGCGGAAATCGCCATCGGCGAATCCAGATAGACCTGCGCCGAGGCCGGCAGGTTTCCGTCCGCCACCGCGAGATGCAGCACGTATAACAGCTCCTGCGCGCGTTCCAGCGCGAAGGTCGGCACGATCACGTTGCCGCCGCGCGCGAAGGTTTCCCGCACCGCGGCCAGGAACTCCGTTACCGAATCGGGGTAGGACCGGTGCAGCCGGTCGCCGTAGGTGGTTTCCATCACCACCACATCCGCCGCGGGCGGTGCCGCCGGCGCGCCCAGCAAGGGCCGTCCCGCCCCGCCGAGATCGCCCGAGAACAGCACGCGCTTCGCCGGTCCGCCCTCCTCGGCTTCCAGCAGGATGCTGGCCGAGCCCAGGATATGCCCGGCATCCACGAACCGCGCCCGCAGCCCTTCGCCCAGTGGCACCATCGTGTCGTAGGCAACCGGCCGCCCGAACCGGTCCATCGCGTCCATCGCATCGAGCAGGGTGAACAGCGGCTCCTCCGCCTTGCCGTGGCGGCGCCCGTAGCGCGAGGCGTGCGCCGTCGCGCGCCGCGCTTCCTCCTCCTGCAGATGCGCGGCATCGAGCAGCACGAGGCGGGTCAGATCCCGCGTCGCCGAGGTCGCCAGGATCTCGCCGCGGAATCCCTGCCGCGCCAGCAGCGGCAACCGCCCGCAATGGTCCAGATGCGCGTGCGTCAGCAGCACCGTGTCGATCGAGGCAGGATCGAAGCCGAACGGCGCGGCGTTCTCCCGCGCAAGCTCCCGCCCGCCTTGCAGCATCCCGCAATCGATCAGGATGCGCTTGCCGCACGCCTCGACCAGATGGCAGGAGCCGGTGACGGTGCGGGTCGCGCCGTGGAAGGACAGCTTCATGGCGAGGTCTCCGGATGCAACAGCGGCGCGCCGGTTGCTTCGTACCAGCGCAGGATGATGTCCCAGGCGGCGTCGGCGGTTTCGGCGAAGACGAACAGGTCCCGATCCTCGGGATCGATCGCGCCTTCCTCCACCAGCACGTCGGGGTTGAACACGCGGCGCCAATAGGCCTCGCCCACCAGCACCACCGGCAGGGGCGCGATCTTGCCGGTCTGCACCAGGGTCAGCACCTCGAACAATTCATCGAGCGTGCCGTAGCCGCCGGGAAACACCACCAGCGCGCGGGCGCGCAGCAGGAAATGCAGCTTGCGGATGGCGAAGTAATGGAAGCTGAAGCAAAGCTCGGGGCTGACATAGGGGTTCGGGTATTGTTCGTGCGGCAGGACGATATTGAGGCCGATGGAACGGCTGGCCGCATCGCGCGCGCCGCGATTGGCGGCCTCCATGATCCCCGGTCCGCCGCCGGTCATCACCGCGATCCGCCCGCCGCGCGCGCGCGGTTCGGCCACGCCGACCAGGCGGCCGAATTCGCGCGCGATCTCGTAGTAGCGGCTGTTCGCCACGCGCCGCTCGGCGATCGCGGCGTCGCGCTGTCGCGCGGCATCGGTGGGCGCGGCCGCCAGCGCCGCCTCGGCCGCGGCGGCGGCGCGCGCGGCGGCGCGGGGTTCGTCGATGCGCGTGCTGCCGAAGACAACGATGGTGTGCGCGATGCCGTGGCCTTCCAGCAGGGTCTCGGCCTTCTGGTAGTCGATCTGGAGGCGCACGCCGCGGGTGTCGTTGCGGTTCAGGAACTCCACGTCCTGATCGGCCTCGCGGTAGCTGGCGTGGGCGAGGATCGCGGCGATCGCGGCGGCGGCGGTGGGATCGTCCTCGGTCGGTTTCGGGCGATGGCCGGGCGGGGGTGGGCGGCGCGGGATGGTGGCGGACATGGCGGTTGCTCCGATGCCTCCTCCCCTGGGGGGCGGACAGGGGGGCGGGCGATGCTACCCGATCGCGGGCACCGGGGGATGGAAGCGCCCGGCGTGCCAGCCGGCCATGTCCTCATAGGCGCGGTATTTCTCCGCCACCGCGGCCTGCGCCGCCGCCAGCAATTGCGCGGCTTCCTTGGGCCGCGTGTCGGTCAGCGCGCGGTAGCGGGTCTCGCGATAGGCGTAATCGCGGAACGGAATCGTCGGACGTGGACTGTCGAGGCGGAACGGATTCTCCCCCACCGCGCGCATCGCCGGATTGTAGCGGAACAGCGGCCAGTAGCCGCAGGCGACGGCGAGGTCCTGCTGGCGCAGCCCGTGACGCAGATCGTAGCCGTGCGCGATGCAGGGCGCGTAGGCCAGGATCAGCGACGGCCCCGGATAGGCCTCGGCTTCGCGGAATGCGAGCAGGGTCTGCTGCGGATTGGACCCCATCGCCACCTGCGCGACATAGACATTGCCATAGGCGATCGTCTGCAGGGCAAGGTCCTTGCGCGCGGTGCGTTTGCCGGCGGCGGCGAATTTCGCGATCGCGCCGAGCGGGGTGGCCTTCGATGCCTGGCCGCCGGTGTTGGAATAGACCTCGGTGTCCAGCACCAGAACGTTCACGTCGCGTCCGCTGGCGAGCACGTGGTCCAGCCCGCCATAGCCGATATCATAGGCCCAGCCGTCGCCGCCGACGATCCAGACGCTGCGCCGGATCAGGTGGTCGGCGACGGACAGCAGCTCGCGCGCGCCATCCGCCTCCCCCAGCGCTTCGGCGTGGCCGACC
The DNA here is from genome assembly GCA_021815835.1 of Pseudomonadota bacterium. Taxonomy (GTDB): domain Bacteria; phylum Pseudomonadota; class Alphaproteobacteria; order Acetobacterales; family Acetobacteraceae; genus JAJZVS01. The sequence goes on along the minus strand of JAKAZN010000005.1, from coordinate 11,104 downwards.
AGCAGCGCCAATCGCGCCCGCTGCGCGCGGATTTCCGATTCCTGGCGCTGCGGCGCGGTCAGAATCTCCGCCACCAGCTCGGCACCCAGGCGCGGCGCCATTTTCTCCGTCAGCCGCCGTGCCAGCTCCAGATGCTGATCCGCCGCCAGCCGGAACCCCAGCCCGAATTCCGCGTTGTCCTCGAACAGCGAATTGGACCAGGCGGGCCCGCGCCCCTCCGCGTTGCGGCCCCAGGGCGTGACCGGCAGGTTGCCGCCATAGATGGACGCGCAGCCCGTGGCGTTCGCCACCATCATACGATCGCCGAACAACTGCGACAGCAGCTTGAGGTAGGGCGTCTCCCCGCAACCGGCGCAGGCGCCGGAGAAGGCGAACAGCGGCTCCAGGAACTGCACGCCGCGCACATTGGCGAAATCGACGCGGGCGCGGTCGTTCACGGGCAGGCCCTCGAAAAACGCGATGCGCGGCCGTTCCGCCACCGCGCGATCGCCCTTGGGTGCCAGATCGATCGCCTTACGCGACGGATCGGCGGCACTCGGCGTCGGACAGGCCTCCGCGCAGAGGCCGCAACCGGTGCAATCCTCCAGATAGAGCTGCAAGGTGAACGCCACGTCGGGGTAGCCGCGCGCGTTGATGGGCGCGGACCGGAACCCCGCGGGCGCCACCGCCAGCCGCGCGGAATCGTAGTATTTGGCGCGGATCACGCCATGCGGGCAGACGAAGGCGCATTGGCCGCATTGCACGCAGGCAGATTCGTCCCAGATCGGCACGTCCTCGGCGATATCGCGTTTCTCGAAGGCGGAGGTGCCGGAGAGGAAAGTGCCATCGACCGGCATCGCGCTGACGGGAATGGAGTCGCCACGCCCGTCCAGCATCACCGCGGTGACGTTGCGCACGAAGTCGGGCGCGTCGGCGGGCACCAGGGCCGGGCGGTCCCAGTTGGCGGTGGCGGCGGCGGGGATCGTCACCTCGGCCAGCCGGGCGAGCGTGCCATCGACCGCCTGGAAATTGCGTTGCACGACCTCCTCGCCCTTGCCCGCGTAGGTCTTGCGAATCGCGTCCTTGATCCGTTCGATCGCGCTGGCGCGTTCCATCACGCCGGCGATGGCGAAGAAGCAGGTCTGCAGGATGGTGTTGGTGCGCCCACGCAGCCCCACATCCTGCGCGGTGCGGGAGGCATCGATCACGAAGACGCGCAGGCCGAGCGCGATGATCCGCGCCTGCATCGCCCGCGGCAGCCGGTCCCACACCTCCTTCGGCCCATGGGGGCTGTTGAGCAGCACCGTGGCGCCCGGAGCGGCGGCACGCAGGATGTCGTGCCGGCCGACAAAGCCCCAATGGTGGCACGCGAGGAAATTGGCATGCTCGATCAGGTAGGGCGCCCGGATCGGTCGAGGTCCGAATCGCAGATGCGACACGGTTTCGGCGCCCGATTTATGCGAATCGTAGACGAAATATCCCTGCGCGAACCGCCCCTCCTCCTCGGCGATGATCTTCACGCTGTTCTTGTTCGCGCCCACCGTGCCGTCCGAGCCGAGGCCGAGGAAGATCGCCCGCACCTCGTCCGCCGGTTCGATCGAGAAGCGCGCATCGACCGCCAGGCTCGTGTGGCCGACATCGTCGTCGATGCCCACGGTGAAGCCGTGGCGCGGGGCCGGCGCGGCCAGATGGTCGAACACCGCCTTGGCCATCGCCGGCGTGAAATCCTTCGACGACAGGCCGAACCGGCCCCCGGCGACGCGCGGCATCGCCGCGACCCGCCCGGCGCTGAATGCCTGCGCCAAGGTAGTGACGACGTCCTGATACAACGGCTCGCCCGGCGCCCCCGGTTCCTTGGTGCGTTCCAGCACCGCGATCCGTTGCGCTGTCGGCGGCAACGCGGCCAGGAAGGCCTCGGTCGGGAACGGTCGGAACAGGCGGATCTGCAGCACGCCCACCCGCTCGCGCAGCACCTGCGCCGTGGCGCGCGCGGTTTCGGCCGCGCTGCCCATCACCACCACCACCCGGTCCGCGTCGGCCGGCCCGTCATATTGCACCAGCCCGTAGCGCCGCCCGGTCAGCGCGGCCAGCCGGTCCATCGCCGCCTGCACGTGGCCGGGCAACGCGTCATAGAACGGGTTCACCGTCTCGCGCGCCTGGAAGAACGTGTCGGGGTTGTGCGCGGTGCCGCGCACCACCGGATGCTCGGGATCGAGCGCGCGGGCGCGATGGGCGCGCACCAGCCGCTCATCGATCATCATCCGCAGGGTCGCATCGTCGAGCAGATCGAGCGTATTGAGCTCGTGGGAGGTGCGGAACCCATCGAAGAAATGCAGCACCGGCATCCGCCCGGCGAGGCTCGCCGCCTGCGCGACCAGCGCCATATCGTGCGCCTCCTGCACCGAGGCCGAACAGAGCAGCGCGAACCCCGCCGCGCGCACCGCCATCACGTCCGAATGATCCCCGAAGATCGACAACGCCTGGGTGGCCACGGCGCGCGCGGCCACATGGAACACCGTGGGCGTGAGCTCGCCCGCGATCTTGAACATGTTGGGCAGCATCAGCAGCAGGCCCTGGGAGGCGGTGAAGGTGGTGGTCAGCGCCCCCGATTGCAGCGCGCCGTGCACCGCGCCGGCCGCCCCGCCCTCGCTCTGCATCTCCTGCACCACGGGCACACCGCCCCAGAGATTGCGCACGCCGTCGGCCGCCCATTCATCGGCAAGCTCGGCCATGGTGGAGGACGGCGTTATCGGAAAGATCGCGCAGACCTCGTTTATCCGGTAGGCGACATGGGCGACCGCGGTGTTGCCGTCCATGGTGGCGCGCACGGCCATCTCAACCCTCCGTCGGTTCGGGTTCCATGGTGATCGCGTGACACGGGCATTGCTCGAAACAGACGGCGCAGCCGGTGCATCTGGCGTAGTCGTAGCGATAACGGTTGCCGGGACCGAGCTTGATGATCGCGTCTTCCGGGCAGGCCGCCCAGCAATTGTCGCACTCGAAACAGACGCCGCAGGAGAGGCACCGCCGGGCTTCGCGGCGCGCCTCGGGTTCCGCGAGCCCGCCGGCGATCTCGGCAAAGCCGTCGCGCTCGGCGAGCGGGCGTTGCCGTTGGGCCGCCGGATCGGCGTCGCTGAAGACCGGCAGGTGCAGCATGGCGAAACCGACCCGCGGCGGGGGCGGCGGTTCGGCATGGATCTCACCGCGCAGCCAGGAATCGATGTGGCGCGCGGCCCGCCTGCCGTGTCCGACCGCGACGGTGACGCTGCGCTGCGCCGGCACCGCATCGCCGCCGGCAAAAATCCCAGGATGACCGGTCATCAGGTCGGGGCCAACCTCCATCGTGCCGTCCGGGCGCCGAACGATGCCCGGCACGCGCGACAGGAACCCGCTATCGGCGTCCTGACCCAGCGCGAGCACCACCGAATCCGCCGACAGGGTCTCGATCTCCCCGGTCGGATGCGGGCGGCCTTCGGCGTCCACCGTCATGCGTTCCACCGTAAGCGCCGGGCCGGTGATCTCGCGGATGGCGGTGAGCCAATGGATCTTCACGCCTTCGGACAAGGCCTCATCGGCCTCGAACCCGTGGGCGGGCATATGCGCGCGATCACGGCGATAGACGATCACCGTTTCATCGGCGCCCAGGCGCCGCGCGGTGCGCGCGGCATCCATCGCCGTGTTGCCGCCGCCATAGACGACGACGCGTCGGCCCAGCAACGGACGCTCCCCGGCGGCGACGTCGCGCAGCAGCGCGACCGCATCCAGCACCCGCGCCGCGTCGCGCGCGGGAATGCCGACATGGTGCGAAAGCTGCGCGCCGATGGCGATGAACACGGCATCGAAACAGCCCGCCGCGCGCGCGGAGAGCAGGTCATCCACCTTGCTGTCAAGAACGATCCGAACGCCGTATTCCTCCAGGCGCGCCACCTCCGCGGCCAGGCCGGCGCGGGGCAGACGATAGGCGGGAATGCCGAAATGGAGCATCCCGCCAGCGACCGGCCCCGCCTCGTGCACCTCGACCGCGTGACCGAGGCGGCGCAGATGGTAGCCGGCCGACAGGCCCGAGGGCCCGGCGCCCACCACCAGCACCCGCTTGCCGCTTTCCGCCGCCCCGGCGGGCAGCGTCCAGCCCCGCGCGATCGCGCGATCGCCGAGGAAGCGTTCCACCCCATGGATGCTGACTGCGTCATCCAAATCGTTGCGGTTACAAGCGGATTCGCAGGGATGATAGCAGACCCGCCCATGCGTCGCCGGCAGCGGATTGTCGGTCACCAGATGCTCCCAGGCCGCGCGGTATTGCCCGGCTTGCGCCAGCGCGAGCCAGGCTTGCACGTCTTCTCCGGCTGGGCATGCCTCGTTGCAGGGCGGAAACAGGTCCCGATAGACCGGGCGGCGCACGCGCACCGGACCCGCGCCGGACACCGCGGTGAGGTCGATGGCCGGGGTCATGTCGGTGCGTTTCAGCATGGCGCAAGCTCCGAGCCGGTGGGCAGCCGGGCTTCCGTCTCCGCCCGGGTAAGGCGCGCCGTGCCGAGGCCCGCCACTGCCGTGGCTCCAGCGGCTAGGCCCCAGTCGAGCGCTACGGCCGGCGTCGCGCCGCGCGCCAGCGCCAACACCAGCGCACCCAGGAACGCATCGCCCGCGCCCACCGCGCTGCGCACCGGTCCGGGCAGGGCGGGCCGGCGCAGCACGCCGTCCGCGGTTGCGAGCAGGGCACCCCCGGCGCCGAGGGTCACCGCGACCATCCGCGCCGCGCCGGCGGCCACCAGCGCGGCGGCCTCGCCGGCGGGATCGGACACCTTGTGTCCGAGCAGGGATTCCAGTTCCCGCAAGCTGGGCTTGATGAGATCGAGCCCCTGGCCGAGCGCGGCGGCGAGCGCGGGGCCGGAGGTGTCCAGCACCACGCGCCGCCCCGCCGCGCGGGCGCGGCGGGTCAGTTCCGCATACGCGCCGGCCGGCACGCCGGGGGGCAGGCTGCCGCTGGCCACCAGGAACGCGCCGGGCGCGACCAGCGCCGCTTCGCAGGCCGCCCGCCATTCGGGTTCCTCCAGGCGCGGTCCTTCGGGAACAAAGCGATATTCCCGCTCGGTCTCCGTCTCCCGCACCGTGAAGGACACGCGCGTCCGCCCGGCGATCGGGACCGCCCGGAACGGGATTTCGGCTTCCTCCAGCAACTCCGTCAGGAACCGCCCGGTGGCCCCGCCCGCCGCCACCACCGCGAGCGCCGCGCCGCCCAGCGCGTGCACCACACGCGCGACATTGACCCCGCCGCCGCCGGGATCGACCTGCTCGCCGGTGGTGCGGATCTTGTGCGTGGGCTGCAATATCGGCGTCGCGGAGGCGAGATCGATCGCCGGATTGAGCGTCAGGGTGACGATCCGTCGTTCCATCTCAGTCGCCGCCCTCCGCGGCGCGGACTTCGGCAATCGTGCGCAGCAGGCTGCCCGGATTGACGCTGATCGAATCGATGCCGAGGCCCGCCAGGAAACGCGCGAGCTCCGGATAATTCGCCGGCGCCTCGCCGCAGATTCCCACCTTGCGCCCGTTGCGGTGCGCGCCCGTCACCGCCAGCCGCAGCATCTCCATCATGCCCGGGTCCCGCTCGTCGAAATCGAACGCGACGATATCGGAATCCCGATCGACGCCCAAGGTGAGCTGCGTCAGGTCGTTCGAGCCGATCGAGAACCCGTCGAACACGCGCGCGAAGGCGTCGATCTGGATGACGTTGTTGGGAATCTCGCACATCACGTAGATCTCCAGCCCGTCCTCCCCGCGCCGCAGCCCGTTGCGCGCCATCTCCGCCAGCACCGTCTCGGCTTCCACCACCCGGCGGCAGAACGGGACCATGATGAGCAGGTTGGTCAGCCCCATCTTACTCCGCACCCGGCGCAAGGCCGCGCATTCCAGCGCGAAGCCCTCGGCGTAGGCGGGATGGGCGTAGCGCGCGGCGCCGCGGAAGCCCAGCATCGGGTTGGCCTCGTGCGGCTCGAACGCCGCGCCGCCGATCAGCGCGGCGTATTCGTTGGTCTTGAAATCCGACAGGCGCACGATCACCGGGCGCGGATGGAAGGCCGCCGCGATCGTGCCCACCCCCTCCGACAGCGCGCGGATGAAGAAATCCCGCGGCGAGGGATCGGCACCGGCGCGCGCGGCGATGCGGGCGCGGTCCTCGGCGCCGATCCGCTCCGGGTGGACGATCGCCATCGGGTGGATGCCGATATGCTCGTTGATGATGAACTCCATCCGCGCCAGGCCGACGCCGGCATTGGGCATCATCGCGGTGTGGAACGCGCGCTCCGGGTTGCCGAGATTGACCATGATCGCGGTGCGCGGCATCGCCAGACCGGCGACATCGACGCGCGCCACGTCGAAACCGAGCGTGCCGGCATAGATCGCCCCTTCCTCCCCGCCGGCGCAGGAGATCGTGACCGCCATCCCCGAGGTCAGCGCCGCGGTCGCGTTGCCGCAGCCCACCACCGCCGGCACGCCGAGCTCGCGCGCAACGATCGCGGCATGACAGGTGCGTCCGCCGTGATCGGTGACGATCGCGCCGGCGGTCTTCATCACCGGCTCCCAGTCCGGGCTCGTCTGTTCCGCAACCAGAACCTCGCCGGGACGGAACGCGGCCAGATCGGCCGCGCCGCGCACCAGGCGCACGATGCCGGTCGCGATCTTCTCGCCCACCGCGCGGCCGGTCACGAGCGGGGTCGCGGCATCACACAGAGTGTAGGTCTCCAGCATCCCCGGCGCGCGGCGGGAGGCGACGGTCTCCGGCCGCGCCTGGACGATATAGAGCTTGCCGTCCGCGGCATCCTTCGCCCATTCGATATCCATCGGCCGGGGCTGGCCCGCGGCGGCGGAATAGTGTTCCTCGATCTTCAGCGCGGCGGCGGCGAGTTCCAGCACTTCGGGATCCGTCAGGCAGTACTGCGCCTGGCGTTCCGGCGGGGTCGGCGCGTTGCGCGTGGTGGCGCCGTCCGCCCCGTCCGCCAGCCCCATCGTCAGTTCCTTGCTCCCGAGCGAACGGCGCAGCACCGCGCGATGCCCGGCGCGGAAGCTGGGCTTGTGCACCGTGAACTCGTCCGGATCGACGCTGCCCTGCACCACGTTCTCGCCGAGGCCCCAGGAGCCGGTCAGCAGCACGACGTCGCGGAATCCAGACTCGGTATCGAGCGTGAAGATCACCCCGCTGGAGGCGAGATCGGAGCGCACCATCTTCATCACGCCCACCGACAGCGCGACCTTGAAATGGTCGAAACCGTTATTGGCGCGATAGACGATGCCGCGATCGGTGAACAGGGAGGCGAAGCAGCGCCGACAGGCGGCGAACACCGCATCGGCGCCGGCAACGTTCAGATAGCTCTCGTGCTGGCCGGCGAAGCTGGCATTCGGCAGGTCCTCGGCCGTGGCGGAGCTGCGCACCGCGACGGCGACGCCGGGGCCGTATTCGGTTTCCAGGGTCGCGTAGGCGCGCGCGATCTCACGGCGTAGCGCCGTGGTCCCGGTCGCCGCGTGGACGATGTCGCGCGCGGCGGCGGCCGCGCGCGCCAGCGCGGGAACATCGGTCACGTCCAGCCGATCGAGCAGATCATGCAGGCGCGGCCACGCATTGGCGTCGGTCAGCGCCTGCCGGTAGGAATTTGCGGTGAGTGCGAACCCGTTCGGCACCCGCACACCCGCGCCGGCCAGATGGCCATACAGCTCCCCGAGCGAGGCATTCTTCCCCCCGACCTCCGCCACATCGCCGATCCCCATTGTGGCGAACCAGCGAACGAGAGGCGCGGTTATGGGCATGGGATATTCCTCCTCGGTGCCTGCAGGCTGGCGTGCGCGCGGCGAGCGCGCATTGACCTGGGTCAATGTATGCGGCGGCCGCGGCGCTTGCTACACGGGGTTCGCCGCCGTGGAGAAAACCGGACCGGATGGACGTTCCCGCCGCACCCTGGGTCGGCCGCGCGATCGCGCGGGTGGAGGATGCCGCCCTGCTCACGGGGCGCGGGCGCTTCATCGACGATCTGCCGGTCCCGCCCGGCACCTTGCACGCGGCGATCCTGCGCAGCCCGCACGCCCATGCGCGGATCGTGGCGATCGATACCGCAGCGTCGCACGCCCTCCCCGGTGTGGCCGCGGTGTTCACCGCCGCCGAGCTGGACCGGGTGACCGCGCCGATGGGGGCCGCGATCCGCCTGCCGACCGCGGCACGGGTGCTGGCGGGCGATCGCGTGCGCTATGTGGGCGAGCCGGTGGCGATCGCGCTCGCCGCCGATCGCGCGACCGCCGAGGACGCGCTGGACCGGGTTGAGGTCGCCTATGCGCCGCTGCCGGCGGTGACGGATGCCGAGGCCGCGCTCACCGCCGATGCGCCGGTGCTGCACGACGCGCTGGGCGGGAACCTGGCGCACGAACGTCGTTTCGCCTATGGCGACCCGGACGCGGCCTTCGCGCGCGCGCCGCATCGGATCGGCGTGACCATCCGCTATCCGCGCAACAGCGGCATGCCGATCGAGACCAGCGGCGTGATCGCGGAGTACGATCCGCACGCGAACGCCTACGACGTGACGGCGAATTTCCCGGGACCATTCAGCCTGCACGCGGTGATGGCGCGCGCGCTGCGCGTTCCCGGCAACCGGCTGCGGCTGCGCACGCCGCCCTGCTCCGGCGGCAGTTTCGGCGTGAAGCAGGGCGTCGTGCCCATGGTGGTCCTGATCGCCGCCGCCGCGCGCCTGGCCGGTGCGCGGGTGAAATGGATCGAGGACCGGCTGGAACACCTGGCCGCCGCCGTCGCCGCCACCAGCCGGATCACCACCCTGACCGCCGCGGTGGATGCCGACGGCCGCATCCGCGCGTTGGACTGGGACCAGATCGAGGAATGCGGCGCCTGGCTGCGCGCGCCGGAACCGGCGACGCTGTATCGGATGCACGGCAACATGACGGGGGCCTATGCGATCCCCTCGGTACGTATCCGTAATCGGGTGGTGCTGACCAACAAGGCGCCGACCGGCCTGGTGCGCGGTTTCGGCGGTCCGCAGGTCTATTACGCGCTGGAACGGCTGATGCAACGGATCGCGGTTGTGCTGGGGATCGATCCGTTGGACGTGATCCGCCGCAACCTGATCGCCGCCGATGCGTTCCCGTACCGGACCGCGACCGGCGCGCTGTATGATTCCGGCGACTACCATGCCGCGCTGGACCGCGCGGTGGGGGAGGGCCGGCTCGACGATCTGCGCGCCCGGCGCGACGCGGCACGTGCCGAGGGCCGCGCCTACGGCATCGGCTTCGCAGCGGTAGTGGAGCCGAGCGTGTCGAACATGGGCTACATCACCACCGCGCTGACGCCGGAGGAACGCCGCCGCGCCGGCCCCAAGAACGGCGCGCAGGCGACGGCGACGGTCGCACTCGATCCGCTCGGGAGCGTCAGCGTCCACGTCGCCTCGGTCCCGCAGGGTCAGGGGCACCGGACGGTGCTGGCGCAGGTGGTGGCCGACGTGTTCGGCCTGACGCCGGATTCGGTGCGGGTGGTGACCGAGTTCGATAGCGCGCGCGATGCGTGGTCGATCGCGTCCGGTAATTATTCCAGCCGCTTCGCCCCGGCCGTCGCCGGCGCCGCGCGGATCGCCGCGGAGAATCTGCGCGCGCGACTGGCACGCGCGGCCGCGGCGGAGCTGAACGCGCTGCCCGGCGACCTGGTCTTCGCCGCCGGGGCCATCGCGTCCGCCCGCAACCCCGAGGCGTCCCTGCCGTTCGCGCGGCTCGCCGCCGCCGCCCACTGGGCGCCCGGAACCCTGCCCGATCCCGACGCGGGCGCGCTGCGGGAGACGGTGTTCTGGACCCCGCCCGAGCTTGCCGCGCCGGATGACGCCGACCGGGTCAATTCCTCGCTCTGCCATGGCTTCATCCTGGATTTCTGCGGCGTGGAGGTGGACCCGATCACGGGCAAGGTCCGTATCGACCGATACGTCTCGCTGCATGATTGCGGCACCGTGCTGCATCCCGGCATGGTCGCCGGCCAGATCCGCGGCGGCTTCGCCCAGGGCGTGGGCGCGGCGTTCCACGAGGAACTGGCCTACGGCCCGGATGGCGCCTTCCTGGCGGGAAGCTTCGCCGAATACCTGCTACCCACGACGATGGAGATTCCCGCCATCGAGATCCTGCATATCGCCACCCCGTCCCCCTTCACGCCGCTCGGCGCGAAGGGCGTGGGCGAGGGGAATTGCATGTCCACGCCCGTCTGTCTGGCAAACGCGGTGGCGGACGCGCTGGGGGTGGCGGGGCTCGATCTGCCGTTGAGCCCGGCCCGGGTCGCGGCACTGGCGCGGCCGGAGCCGGAGCCGCCTGCCCCTTCGGGCACGAGGGAGGTTGCCGCCGGGACCGGATTGCAGGGCGCCGGTACCGCCGTGGTGGCCGCGCCGCCCGACCGGGTCTGGGCGATGCTGCTCGATCCCGACATCCTGGCCGGCCTGATCCCCGGTGCGCGCGACGTGCGCCGGCTGACGGAGACGCGCTTTGTTGCGACCGTCATCCTGGGCGTGGGGCCGGTGAAGGGAAGCTACCGGGCGGAGATCGCACTGTCCGACCTCGATCCCCCTCGCACCGCCACCTTGAGCGGCACGCTGTCCGGCGCGCTGGGCGGCGTGACGGGAAGCGGGCGCCTGCATCTGACCGCGCGGGAGGGCGGCTGCGCGATCGCCTACAGCTATGAGGCACGGGTGAACGGCAAGGTCGCCGCGGTCGGCGCGCGGCTGCTGGACGGAGCGGGACGGGCGATCGTGGCGCAGTTCTTCGCCGCGCTGGCGCGCCGCGCCGGCGGGGCGCGGGCTTCGTTGTGGTCACGCATCATCGCCTGGCTGCGGGGGCCGCGATGAAGCCCGCGCCCTTCGCCTATCTGCGCGCCGCGAGCGAAGCCGAAGCGCTGGGGGCGCTGGCCGAGGAAGGCGACGCGGCGCGGATCCTTGCCGGCGGACAATCCCTGGTCGCGATGCTCAATCTGCGCCTGGCGCGGCCGGCACTGCTGGTCGATATCATGCGGATCGGATCGTTGCGGGCGGTCCGCGACATCTCCGGCGCGCTGGAAATAGGCGCCGGCGTGACCCAGGCGGCACTTGCGGCCCGCGCGGGGCTGGCGGGC
>JAKAZN010000480.1 GCA_021815835.1 Pseudomonadota bacterium | reverse complement strand
GCTTCCTCCGTCCCTGGCCCTGCCGCCCTTCCAACCGAGGCCGCGCCCGCGCTGGCCGCCGGCCACGGCGTCGCCGCGCTGCTGACCCCGGACGGGGAATTTCTGCGCCTGTCGCCCGCAGCGCTGAGCGAACAGCTGCGCGCCCTCGGACCGCCGCTGCTGGTCCATGCGCCCGCGACCTTCCGCCGGCTGGGGATCGGCCGGGTTCCGGCGCTCGATCTGCTGGAATTGTTTGCCTTCGTCCTGCCGGCGCGCACCGCGGCGCCGACCGCGCGAGGATTGGCGCTGGCGCTCGATCTCGATCCACCGGTTGCCGCCTCCCCCGGGGCGGGCCTGGAGGCGGAAGCGGCCATCCTGCCCGAGCTCGCGGCCGAACTGCTCCGCCGCCTCGCCACCGGGCGCGACCTGCCGCTCAACCGGGAGGCGGCGTCGATCGCGACGCGGCTGGGCCAGGCGGGATGGCCGTGGGCGCGCCCGGTGCTGGCCGCGCTCGGCGCGCCTGGCGCTGGACCGTCATCCGATGCGCTGCGGGTCTGGAAGCGGTTGGCGGAATGGGAGGAGGTCCCCCCTGCCCCGCCCCCGACCGCCCATCCGGTGGGGGAGGCCGAGGCGCGCGCCCGACTCGCCGCGATGCTCGGCCCCGACGCCGAGCAGCGCCCCGGCCAGGCCGACTACGCCGGCGCCGCCGCGGCCGCCTTCGCCCCGCGCGAGGTGCGGGGCGATCCGCATCTGGTCCTGGCCGAAGCGGGCACCGGCACCGGCAAGACGTTGGGCTACATCGCGCCGGCCAGCCTGTGGGCGGAGAAGAACCGTGGCGCGGTGTGGATCAGCACCTACACGCGGCACCTGCAACGCCAGATCGATGCCGAGCTGGCCCGCCTGTTTCCCGATCCGGCGGAGCGGCGGCGCCGCGTCGTGGTACGAAAAGGTCGTGAAAACTATCTGTGTTTGTTGAATCTTGAGGACGCGGTCAATAGCGTTGGCGGGATCGGCGGCGCGCCGGTGGCGCTCGGGCTGATCGTGCGCTGGGTGCAGGCCACCCAGGACGGGGACATGCAAGGGGGCGACCTGCCGGGCTGGTTCGCCGAGCTGTTCGGACCCGCGACCCTGGCCGGCCTCGCCGACCGGCGCGGCGAGTGCATCCATGCCGCCTGCCCGCATTGGAAGCGCTGCTTCGTCGAGCACACGATCCGCCGCGCGCGCGGCGCCGAACTGGTGGTGGCGAACCACGCGCTGGTGATGGCGCAGGCGGCCTGGGGCGGGCTCGACGATGCCGCGGTGCCCTCGCGCTACGTGTTCGACGAGGGCCACCATCTGTTCGACGCGGCGGACGGGGCCTTCGCCGCGGTGCTGTCCGGGGCCGAGGCGGCGGAATTGCGCCGCTGGCTGCTGGGCGCGGAAGGCGGGCGATCGCGCGCGCGGGGGCTGCGGCGGCGGCTGGACGAACTGGTCGCGGGCCAGGCGAAGCTGGAGGCAATGCTGGACGCGGCATTGCAGGCCGCGACCGCGCTGCCCGGGCCGGGCTGGGCCGCGCGGCTGGCCGAGGACGCGCCGGGCCAGGCTGGGCTGGCACCGGAGGAGGGTGAGGCGGCGCGGCTGGGAAACCCGACCGAGGCGGTGCTGCGCCTGCTGCGCCGCCAAGTGCTCGCGCGGGTTGGGACGGAGGCGGAAGGCACCGGCTTCGCCCTCGAATCCGACCTGTTTCCGGTCCTGCCCGACCTGCCGGCGGCGGCGGATCGGCTGGCCCGCGCGCTGGCGCGGCTGGCCGAGCCGCTGGCCACGTTGCGCGAGCGGCTGCTGGCGCGGCTCGATGACGAAGCCGAGGACATGGACAGCGCGACCCGGCTGCGCATCGAGGCCACCGGACGGTCGCTGCTGCGCCGGGCGATCCAGCCGCTGGGCGCCTGGCAGGCGATGCTGTGGGGACTGAGCGAGGCGCCGGCGGAGCCGGGCACCCGGGCCGAGCACGTGATGTTCCTGCGCCTGGAGCGCCGCGGGGGCGGTGGCGGGTTTGGGCCGCGGGAGCTGGATGTGGGGCTGCACCGCCACTGGCTGGACCCGACCCAGCCCTTTGCGATGACCCTGGCCGCGCCGGCGCAGGGGGTGCTGGTGACCTCGGCGACCTTGCGCGATTCCGGGGAAGCCGATCCGGAGGCGGCCTGGCTCGCGGCCGAGGCGCGGGTGGGGGCGCCGCATCTGCCCTCGCCGGCGCGGCGGGCGGCGCTGCCGAGCCCGTTCGACTACGCGGCGCAGACGCGGGCGTTCGTGGTGACGGACGTGGCTTCCGGGGATATTGCAGCGCTGGCAGGAGCTTACCGGGCGTTGTTCCTGGCTTCGGGCGGCGGCGGGCTGGGCCTGTTCACGGCGATCGGCCGGCTGATCGCGGTGGCGAAGCGGATCGCGCCGGCCTTGGAAGAGGCCGGTATCCCGTTGTTATCGCAGCATGTCGATGCGATGGATAACGCGACCCTGGTGGATATCTTCCGCACCGAGGAGGCAAGCTGCCTGCTGGGCACGGATGCGATGCGCGACGGGGTGGATGTGCCGGGCAACGCGCTGCGGCTGGTGGTGTTCGAGAAGGTGCCCTGGCCACGACCGGATATCCTGCACCGGGAGCGGCGGGTGCATCTGTCGGGGGCGGATCCGCGCGGCTACGACGACCGGATCGCGCGGCTGCGGCTGCGCCAGGCATTTGGGCGGCTGATCCGGCGGGCCGACGATCGGGGGGTGTTCGTGCTGCTGGATCGGCGGACGCCGGAGCGGCTGCTCTCGGCGTTTCCGGCCGGGGTGGCGGTGCGGCGGGTGGGGCTGGCCGAGGCGGTGGCGGCGACGGCCGCGTTCCTGGGGCGAACGGCGGGAGCCGGATGAACCTTACGCGCCGGCCTGGCCCGCGGTGACAGGGCGGCGAAGCGCGATCGCGCCGTGACCCGCTGCTTGCCTGCGATCGGAT
>JAKAZN010000479.1 GCA_021815835.1 Pseudomonadota bacterium | reverse complement strand
CATGGACCAGCGCATGAGCGGCAGCATCGGGCCCGGCAGGCCGACCGCCCCCACCGGAATGGCGTCTGGGCTGTGCACGCGCGTCCAGTCCAGGACCCGCTGGTGAATCGGGAAGGCTTCGGCCGCGCGCAACCGGATGTCGGTGGCCAGGGCATTGAGCCGGCCGAACCGCCGGAGCGCACGGCTGCCCTCGTGCCATTCGAACACCAGGCTGTCGTCTCCTGGGCCGTCCCCCAGGCAAGCCTCAAGCGCCTGTTTTTCGGTCCCGGTGAGTTGGCGGCGCCGGTAGCCGCGGCGATCGACCGAGCGCAGCGTCAGGAAGGAGAGCAACGGATCGGGCCGCGCGCCGGGCGCGGGCGGGAACCGAAGCAGCAGGCCTGGGTGGTCCGGGTCGCCGGTCTCCTCCCAGTTCATGCCGCGTTGCCAGGCGGTGGCCGCCACGCGGAGGGTCTCGATCAGCATCCCGGCGGCCAGAAGCGTCGGTTCGCCGCCGCGATACTCGTAAACGCCGCCGGTCGCGTTCCGGCGGAGGTCCACCGCGACGGTTTCATCATCCAGGATCCGGAAGCGCCAGGGCTGGGTGTTATCGCCGCTCGGGGCCCAGCGCCCGAGATCGAGGATCTCCTCGATGGTGGAGCTCGGGCCGGCGGGCTGGAGGCGAGGCGGCGCCGCGGCGGCGGTCCGGCGGCCGAACTGGTGGCGCGCGACGGCGAGTTTGGCCCGTTGCAGCGGACCGGCGTTGCCGAAGCGCAGCCGGCTCAGGACCAGGCGGTCCCGGTAGGCGTCGTAGTGGTGATGCCACGGGGCGGCCTTCACGTCGCCGCGGCCGAGCAGCAGCTTGACCGCGGCGACGGCGGTGACCCCGGCGCAGAGCTGGATCGCGGCGATGGTGGAGGGGCCTTGCCGCGCCGCCAGATCGACCCGGGTGCGGTCCACGAGATAGGAACCCCGGAGCCCCGCCGGCGCCAATCCCAGCAGGAAGCGCAGGAACTGTTCGTTTTCGGGCTGGCCGTCGAGGCGGAAATACTGCTCGAAGCGCATGCCGCGCGGCTGGAAGATCAGGAAGCCCACCCCCATGCCGATCGGCGCGGCGGTGACGGCGGGAATGCCGCGTTCGGCGCAGCGGGCGAAGATCTGGCGGCGGATCGGGATTTCGAAGAAGTCGAGGCCGTCCGCGAACAGGTCGGCGCCGTCGAGGAATGCATCGATCCGGTCAGGCGTGACGCCGGAATCGAAGCGACGGATTTGCAACTCCGGATTGATGTCGCGGGCCATCGCCTCCAGCACGGCGGATTTCTTCTGCCCGATCGTGCGCAGCGTCGCGCCGACCTGGCGGTTGAAATTCGGCAGTTCGAACGTGTCGAAGTCGGCGATGGTGAAGGCGCCGATGCCGAGGCGCGCGAGGGTGAGCAGATGGGCCCCGCCGGCGCCGCCGAGGCCCGCGATGGCGACCCGCTTGGCGCGCAGGGCGATCTGTTCCCACTCGGTCAGCCAACCGATGTTACGATCGAAAGCGGCGGCGTAGCGGAACGGCGGACCCGGCGTAATGCGCTCTCTCCTGGCAAAGGCGAAGCGGGCGCATGATTAGGCGATGCGGTTTACATCCCGGTAACGCCAAGGGCGGCCGGGCCGTCCGTGGCCCGCCGCCTGGCGCCAAAACCGTGCAAAAAGGATCCTCGGAGCGCTGGGGATCAGCCCCGCCGCCGGCGGGGCCGATAGCCGAACCAGCCAAGCCCGAGCAGGCCAGCCGCGAACGCCGCCACGGAACTGGGCTCCGGAACCACGCTGGTGATGTTGCCGCCACCGCCGTTGATCGCCATCCCGATGTCGCCGTTCCCGAGGAGGCTGAATGAAGTGACTCCACTATTCCCGCTGAAATTATCTAGCAGAAAGTTGAGGTTGCCGGCGGTCGGGGCCACATAAAACCTACTCTCCCCAATTGCCGCAGCCAAGCTCGTTGTGGCGTTCGCGGTGGGCGAGTAGGTGCAAGTCAGCGGGCCGCCGACGCCACAGCCGCCAAGGTTGGTGACCGTCACATAGTTGGACGAGCCATACAGGCTGCCGCTACCCAACAGGAAGGCGCCACCATTACCCGTGATGGAATACCCCGCAGCGGTCCCGTAGCCGGACTTGGTCAGACCCACCGAGATTGCTCCGTTCGGGTTGCCCCAGAGCTGGTAGGTCAACGAAGTGATCGGACCAGTGACACTGGACCCGGAAGCGGGAAGCCCCCCGCCTTGATTCCCGGAGGCCGTAAAAGTGGCGTAGAGCGAATAGGTCGAATTGAGACCTTGGGGCGTGACCGCATTGCCGCCGAGATAGAATGTTTCCGCGACGAGCACCCCAGCCTCGGTGAAGTTCCCGGTCGTGGCATTAATGTCGGCGGTCGCGTGGTCGCTGATGATGATATTGTCGGCGGTAAACGATGTGCCGTTCAGTGACGGAGAGGCCCCAGCCGGGTTCCACGTCCAGGACACGCCGGCGAGCGCGGTGCCAGGGGTCAGCCCAACCAGCCCCCAGCCCAATGTGGCGGCGAGAGCGAGCTTCCTGACCATGACCGATGTCTCCTTCGCTTCGTTCGACGCAAGCGCGCTTGCTGCATCCTCTGCTACTCGCATCAGCGGCCAATTGCAATTCATTCGAAGGAGAGACTCTCTTTTTTGATCGATTGCGAATAACAGAGCGGTGCTATCAATTTTTCGTGATTTTTGTTGCCGCCATCCCGTGCCCCTACGTCAACCCGCCTCACGCCACTGCGCTGCGCCGTAACATCACCTCGGTTCGCCCCAAGGCCCCCGTCAGCGCCGCCCGCACCGCCCCCACCACCCCCGCTGCCGCCGGCGGCACGCCCAAGGCCGCTGTCCCCACCACAGTCCGCTGCACCAGCACTTTCGCCGGCTCCGCCCGCGCCGCGATCAGCACCAGCGCCAGCGCCACTTGCGCCTCCCGCCGCGCC
>JAKAZN010000478.1 GCA_021815835.1 Pseudomonadota bacterium | reverse complement strand
CGAGAGCGCGATCTTGAGCTTGCGGCCGTTCGCGAGGCCGAAGCGGGGCAGGGCGGCAAGGCCAAGCCCGCCCGCGAGCCCGGTGATCAGTGTGCGGCGCGTTGCGCCGGTCAGATTGAGGCCGCCGATCGGATCAGCGGTCTGGTTGTCGAATTCCATGAGCATCCTCCCTTCATTCTGGACGGTTTATTATCGGTTCGATACAGCACTTCCCGGTGGCTGACAAACGAAATAAAGAAGCAGTTACACTGTCTTGTTGCCGCGTACTGCGACGTAGAGCGCGTAAACCGAGCTCGTCGCCGTCATGAACAGGCGGTTGCGGTTCGGTCCGCCGAACACGAGGTTGCTGGTCGCCTCGGGCAGGTCGATCTTGCCAAGCGGCGTGCCGTCCGGCGCGAAGACGGCAACGCCGTTCGCCGTGCCGCAACTCGACCAGACATTGCCGTGCTCGTCGAGCCGGAAGCCATCGGCGAAGCCGTTCGGGATTTCGGCGAAGACCTTGCCCGGCCCGAGCCGCGCGCCGTCGATCACGTCATGCACGCGGATGTGATGCGGGCCGTCGGGCCGGTGGGTCATGCCGGTGTCGGCGATATACAGCTTCGATTCATCCGGGCTGAAGGCGATGCCGTTCGGCCGCTCGTAATCGCTGGCGACGATGCCGAGCGCGCCGCTGGCCGGATCGAAGCGATAGACATTGCACGCGCCGATCTCGCTGTCCGCGCGATGGCCCTCATAGTCGCTCCAGATGCCGTAATCGGGGTCGGTAAACCAGATCGTGCCGTCCGACTTCACGACGACGTCGTTGGGCGAATTCAGCCGCTTGCCCTCGAAACGGTCGACCAGAATGGTCACCGAGCCATCGTATTCGGTGCGGCTGACGCAGCGGCCGCCATGCTCGCAGCTGATCAGCCGCCCCTGGCGGTCGCGGGTATGGCCGTTGGTGTGCCGCGCCGGCGCGCGATAGACGTCGACCGTCCCGTTCGTCGTCCAGCGCATCATCCTGTCGTTCGGAATGTCGCTCCACAGCAGGCAGTTCTGCTCGCCGATCCACACCGGCCCTTCCGCCCAGCGGAAGCCCGTGGCGATTTTCTCGATCGCCGCATTGAACAGCAGCATCGAACGAAAGCGGTCGTCATAGACATGAAAAGCCTCGGACATGGCAGCGCCCTTCCCCCTCTTCGTTGCGGCCGGACTCTCCGGCCCTTGACCTCAAACGATAAAAGACAAACGCCACGAAGACCAGAGGGGGGCGGCGGATCAGGCCTTGAGGGCAGAGATAAAGTTGTCCGCCTTTTCGCGCACCGCGGCGGCGTCATCGCCCGGGCGATAGAGCGCCGAGCCGATGCCGAACCCCATCGCCCCGGCCGCGCGCCAGGGTGCCATCGTCTCCGGTGAGACGCCGCCGACCGGCAATACGGGAAGCGCCGGCGGCAGCACGGCGCGCAGGGCCTTGAGCACCGCCGGGCTCGCCGCCTCGGCCGGAAACAGCTTCAGCCCGTCCGCCCCGGCCCTGATCAGCGCGAAAGCCTCGGCCGGGGTGAAAAAGCCGGGCAGCGCGACCAGTCCGTGCCGCTTCGCCTCCCGCACGAGATCGGGATCGGCATGCGGGGTGACCATCAGCCGTCCGCCGGCGCCGGCGAGGCGGGCGATGTCCGCGGCCGTCATCACCGTTCCGGCCCCGATCAGCGCGCGGTCGCCGAAGCGACGGGCGAGGCGGGCGATGCTCTCGAACGGGTCGGGCGAGTTCAGCGGCACCTCGATGATCCGCAGCCCGGCCCCGACCAGCGCCTCGCCCACCGCCTCCGCCTCGTCCGGCGAAACGCCGCGCAGGATCGCGACCAGCGGGCAGGCGTCGAGATGGTCTTTCAGTGTCGCCATGGAATCTGCTCCCCGAGCCGGGCAAGGCCAAGACAGGCGGCATCGCCCGCCCCGGCGTCATGAAGTCTTGCCGTGCCGCCGCACAACACGATCGCGTCGCGGTAGAGGCTGCACAGCGAGGCATCGCCGATCAGCGTCACCTCGGCCGCGTCCGGCGGCAGCGCGTGGCGCACCTCGTGGCCGATCAGCAGACCCGAGAGATAGTCCCGCGCGGCGGTCTTCGCGACGCCATCGAGCAGCACCCTGGTCCGCACGCCGAAGAGATGGTGCAACAACCCGCCCGGCTGGCCCGCCCGGGTAACGCCGTCGGCGAAGGCGGCCGGGTCCGGCGCGCCGGCCTCGATCGTCTGCGCGAGGATCGTCGCCCCGCCGATCGCGGCAAACGCCTCGCCGGTCATGTAGGAGCGGAACCCCTCGATCCGCCCGGCTGCCACCGTGGCCCATTTCGAATGGCTGCCCGGCAGGCAGACGAGCCGGCGCGCGTCGCCATCCGCGGCGCCGACGATCTGCGTCTCCTCGCCGCGCATCACTTCCGGCACGCCCGCCTCGTCCCGCGCCGCAAGTCCGGGCAGGATGAACACCTCCGCCACGTCGAACGCCACCGGCCGCGCGGCGGCGGCGATGGCGCCGAACTCCGCCGGACAGTCGAGATACGGCACTTCCTGCCACCCCTGGCGGCTGCCGGCCATGCCGGCGATCAGCACCCGCCGCTCGCCGGCCCCCAGCCAGTCGCCGGCGATGTCGCGCAGCGTGTCGGCGAAACCGCCCGGTTTCACGCTCAGCACGCCGCGATCGGCGCGCCGCACGTCGCGGACCGCGCCATCCTCCGCGATGCGGAAGGCGCGCAGCCTAGTCGTCCCCCAGTCGAGGCCGATCATCGGCGGCCGGTCATCCGCCCGCGCCGCTCAGATCCAGCCGGCGTCGACGAAGAAATTGTGGCTGGTCACCATCCGGCTGTCGTCGGCGGCGAGCCAGAGCACCATCCGCGCGACATCGGCCGGCGCCAGCTTCTGCTTGAGGCACTGCTGCTTCATCAGCGTCTCCTCACCCTCCGGCGTCAGCCATTTCTCGATCTGCCG
>JAKAZN010000477.1 GCA_021815835.1 Pseudomonadota bacterium | reverse complement strand
TCACCGGCGCCCAGGGCACGTTCCATTCCGAGCAGGCGATCGCCTACGGCACGAAGATGACCGGCGGCGTGACCCCGGGCAAGGGCGGGTCCACCCATCTTGGGCTGCCGGTCTTCGATACCGTGGCCGAGGCGCGCGCGCGCGCCGGTGCCGATGCCTCGGTGATCTATGTGCCGCCCCCCTATGCGGCGGATGCGATCCTGGAGGCGATCGAGGCCGAGGTGCCGCTGGTGATCTGCATCACCGAGGGCATCCCGGTGCTGGACATGGTGCGGGTGAAGCGGGCGCTGACCGGCTCGAAATCCCGCCTGATCGGGCCGAATTGCCCGGGGGTCATCACGCCCGGGGCGTGCAAGATCGGGATCATGCCCGGGCATATCCACCGGCCGGGGTCGGTCGGGATCGTCTCGCGGTCCGGCACCCTGACCTACGAGGCGGTGGCGCAGACCACCGCGGCGGGGTTGGGGCAGAGCTCCTGCGTGGGGATCGGCGGCGATCCGGTGAAGGGGACCGATTTCATCGAGGTGCTGGAGATGTTCCTGGCCGATCCGGCGACGAAGCAGATCGTGATGATCGGCGAGATCGGCGGGCAGTCCGAGATCGAGGCGGCGGAGTTCCTGGCGCGCCATCCGGTGAAGAAGCCGACGGTGGGCTTCATCGCCGGCGCCACCGCCCCGCCGGGGCGGCGGATGGGGCATGCGGGGGCGGTGATCAGCGGCGGGCGGGATACCGCGGCGGCGAAGATGGAGGCGATGCGGGCGGCGGGAATCCGGGTCTCCGAGAGCCCGGCGGCGCTGGGATCGACGATGCTGGCGCTGCTGGGGTAGGGGGCGGCGGCGGTGGTTGCGAATGTATGCGTCGGTCGTCATGGTTCGTTAACTTGATTGCGGTATGTTGGGTTCATGCCCGATACACCTGTTGCCCAGAGCGTGCCGTTCCCGTATGAACCGTCGCTGGAGCGGCGTGTTTCCGCGGTGGAGGGCGACATGCGTGATGTGCAGTCCGGGCTGGCGCGGGTGGAGACGGCGCTCGCCGAGATCAAGGCGATGCTCGCGGCCACCCTGCCGCATCTCGCCACGCGCGCCGAACTCGCCGATCTGCGCGGGGAGCTGCGCGCCGAGCTCGGGGAAAAGCCGGGCAAGCTCTATATGTGGGGCATTCTCGCCGTGCTGGTGGCGGCGTATGCCGCCGGGCTCGCGGGCCTGGCGGTGCTGAAATAGGCGGTTCCCGCCGCCGCCGATTCATGCTTCGTTAGCGGCACCCCGGATACGCTCGCGCGGTCCCGCGGGTCGGAGCCGGTCGGTGATGAACAAGCCGCTGCACGATGTCGATTTCCTCCGCTGGACCATCGCCCAGGCCGCCGCGCTGCGCCGCGCCGGGACGATGCGCATCAACACGCCCGACCCGATCGACTGGGAGGACGTCGCCGAGGAGATCGAAGCCCTGGGCCGGTCGGAACGCGCCGCGCTGCGGTCCCGGATCGCGGTGATCCTGGAACATCTGTTCAAGCTGGCGCTCTCGCCCTCCCGGGCGCCACGTCGGGGCTGGTTGCGCACGCTGGATACCCAGCGCGACGCCATCCGGCGCCTGCTCGACGACAGTCCCAGCCTGCGGGGCGAGGTCGCGGTTTTGGTGACCGAGGAGCTGCACCATGCCCGCAAGGCCTTGACCCGCAGCGCCGCGCGCTACGCCGAACCGCTGCCGATCGACCCCGCCAGCATTGCCTTCAGCGCGGAGCAGGTCCTGGACGAGGACTACCCTCCGGTGCCTTGACCGGCTCCGCGCGCTGCGCCACCTGACCGCCGCTCTTCCGGCCGCGCCCGCGTCCGGGCGCTTCCCGCTTCCTTGCGAAGGACCCCATCATGGCCGGCGTCGATCTCCTCGCTTCCGCCGTCACCGGCGCGAACGCGGCGTTCCTGGGTGAAACCTACGCCCGCTGGGCGGCCGATCCCGGCGCGGTCGATCCCTCCTTCGCCGCCCTCTTCGCCGCCCTCGACGATGACACCCGCGCGGTGATCGAGGACGCGACCGGCGCCTCCTGGGCCCCGCGCCCCACCGCCCCGGCGCCCGCCGCGCCGCAGCCGGCCGCCCCGGCCGGGGACCTGCGCGCCAGCGTGATCCCCAGCCTGCGCGCCCTGATGCTGATCCGCAGCTATCGGGTGCGCGGGCATCTGGAAGCGCAACTGGACCCGCTGCACCTCGCCAGGCCGAAGCCGCATCCCGAGCTCGACCCCGCCACCTACGGGTTCACCGAGGCCGATCTCGATACGCCGATCTTCATCGACAACGTGCTCGGCCGCGAGAGTGCGACGTTGCGCGAGATCGTGGCCATCCTGCGCGCCACCTATTGCGGGCATATCGGCGTCGAGTTCATGCATATCCAGGACCCGGGGCAGAAATCCTGGATCCAGCGCAAGGTGGAAGGCGCGCCCTGGCTGGGCGGCTTCGATGCCGCCGCCAAACGGACCATCCTGCAACATCTGACCGAAGCCGACAGTTTCGAAGCCTTCTGCCAGCGCCGCTACGTCACCACCAAGCGCTTCGGGCTGGAGGGCGGCGAGGTCACCATCCCGGCGATGCACGCGATCATCGCCACCGCCGCCGGGCAAGGTGTGTCCGAGGTTGCCATCGGCATGCCGCATCGCGGCCGGCTCAACACCCTGGTCAATATCGTCCGCAAGCCGCTCACTGCGTTGTTCTCCGAGTTCGGCGGGGAGAGCTTCAAGCCGGACTCGGTGCAAGGCTCGGGCGACGTGAAATACCATCTGGGCACCTCGACCGATATCGAGATCGATGGGCGGGCGGTGCATCTGTCCTTGCAGCCGAACCCCTCGCATCTCGAGGCGGTCGATCCGGTGGTGATCGGCAAGGTCCGCGCCCGCCAGGACGAGGCGGGGGATACCAAGGCGCGGCGGTCGGTGATGGCGATCCTGATGCATGGCGACGCCGCCTTCGCCGGCC
>JAKAZN010000476.1 GCA_021815835.1 Pseudomonadota bacterium | reverse complement strand
ATGGCCTGCCCAATGCCGGCCATGACAGGGGACATGACAGGGGAAGCGAGGCCGGTACCACGCCTCCGTCCACGAAATACCACTCGTCCCCGCTTGGCCCGCCGCCCCGCCTCCGTTACACCGCCCCTGGCAGCAAGGGGACGGCATGACCTGGGTGGATGTCGCGGTTCTGGGCGTGCTCGCGGTCTCCGGCCTGCTCGCGGTCCTGCGCGGCTTCGTGCGCGAGGTGCTGGGCATCGCCGCCTGGATCGGCGCACTGGCGCTCGCGACCTGGGCCGAGCCCGTGGCCCGGGCCAAAATGCTGCAATTTTTGCCGCATCAGCCCGGCCTCGCCCAGCCGCTGGCCTTCGGCGGCGTGTTCCTGGGCGCGCTGATCGTGCTGCTCCTGGTCAGCCACGCGATCAGCAAAATGGTGCGCCAGTCGGCGCTGGGCGGTCTGGACCGCATTCTGGGGCTGGGATTCGGTCTCGCGCGGGGTGCGGCGCTGGTGGTCCTTGCCTATATCCTGGCGCAGATGGTGGTCCCGATCGAAAGTTGGCCGGCGCCGGTGCTCGCCTCCCGCTCCCTGCCGTATGCCTACCAGGGCGCGGCCTGGGCGGTGGCCTGGCTGCCGCCGTCCTACCGCCCGAAACTCACCCCGCCGCCGGCCCATCAAGGCGCGCCGGCGGTGGGCGGACCGATCCCGGCCCTGCCGCGCGTCAGCCTCCCCGCCGCCGTGACCAAGGAGAATATCCTGAAATGATCCGCCCCGATGATGTCGGCCCCGACTCCGAAGGCTGCGACCATTTCCACGACGAATGCGGCGTGTTCGGCATCTGGAACAGCCCGGACGCGGCCGCCGTCACCGCGCTCGGCCTGCACGCGCTGCAGCATCGCGGCCAGGAAGCCACCGGCATCGTCACCTTCGACGGCGCGCGCTTCCATTCCCATCGCGGCCTCGGCCTGGTGGGCGATAATTTCAGCAATGCCCGCGTGATCGCCTCGCTGCCCGGCCGGGTCGCGATCGGGCATAACCGCTACGCCACCACCGGCGAGACCATCCTGCGCAATGTCCAGCCCTTGTATGCGGATTTCGAGTTCGGCGGGTTCGCGGTCGCGCATAACGGCAACCTGACCAACGCCCATCTGCTGCACCGCGCCCTGGTCCGCCGCGGCTGCCTGTTCCAGTCCACCACGGATTCGGAAGTCTTCGTCCACCTGATCGCGATCAGCCTCTATTCCACCGTGGTCGATCGGCTGATCGACGCGCTGAAGCAGGTCATCGGCGCCTATTCGCTGGTCGCGCTGTCGAACGAGGCGTTGATGGGCGTGCGCGATCCGCTCGGCGTGCGCCCGCTGATCCTGGGCCGCATCATCGGCGCCGAGGCCAATGGCGGCTGGGTGCTGGCTTCGGAGACCTGCGCGCTCGATATCGTCGGCGCCGAGTTCATCCGCGATGTCGAGCCCGGGGAGATCGTCGTCATCAACGACCAGGGCGTGCACAGCATCCGGCCCTTCACCCGCGCCCCGGAACG
Organism: Pseudomonadota bacterium; assembly: GCA_021815835.1. Lineage (GTDB taxonomy): Bacteria > Pseudomonadota > Alphaproteobacteria > Acetobacterales > Acetobacteraceae > JAJZVS01. The sequence goes on along the minus strand of JAKAZN010000476.1, from coordinate 1,449 downwards.
GTTCTGCGTGTTCGAATACATCTATTTCGCGCGCCCCGATTCGGTGATGGAGGGCACCGCCGTCTATGCCGCCCGCAAGCGCATCGGCGAGGAACTGGCCCGCGAATCCGGCGTCCCCGCCGACGTGATCGTGCCGGTGCCGGATTCCGGCGTGCCGGCGGCGATGGGATACGCCGCGGAAAGCGGCATTCCCTTCGAACTCGGTATTATCCGCAACCACTATGTCGGCCGCACCTTCATCGAACCCACCGACCATATCCGCAATCTCGGCGTGAAGCTGAAGCATTCCGCCAACCGCCCGGTCCTGGCCGGGAAGCGCGTCGTGCTGGTCGATGATTCGATCGTGCGCGGCACCACCAGCCGCAAGATCGTGGAAATGGTGCGCGCCGCCGGCGCGCGGGAGGTGCATATGCGTATCTCCTCCCCGCCCACCACCAATTCCTGCTTCTACGGCATCGACACGCCGGAGCGCAGCAAGCTGCTCGCCGCGCGCTACAGCATCGACGAGATGGCACGCCAGATCGGCGCCGACAGCCTGGCCTTCGTCTCGATCGACGGGCTGTACCGCGCGCTCGGCAAGGCGGCGCGGGACAAGGCGGCGCCTTCCTATTGCGATGCCTGTTTCACCGGGGATTATCCGATCCCGCTGCCCGACCAGGGCGACAACTCGGATCGTCAGCTCAGCCTGCTGTCGGAAGAGAATTGATGCCTGGGGAGCTGGACGGCGCCGTCGCGCTGGTGACGGGCGCGAGCCGGGGGCTGGGTGCCGCGACGGCGGTGGAACTCGCCCGCCTCGGCGCCCAGGTGGTGATCACCGCGCGCACCCAGGGCGGGCTGGAGGAAACCGATGATCTGATCCGCGCGGCTGGCGGGCAGGCGAGCCTGCTGCCGCTCGATCTGGCGGAACCCGAAACGATCGACGCCATCGGCCCCAGCATCTTCGAGCGTTTCGGCCGGCTGGACATCCTGGTCCATGCCGCCGGCACGCATGGGCGGCTGACGCCGGTGCCGCATATCCTGCCGCGCGAATGGGATGACGCCGTGGCGGTGAACTTCGCCGCCGTATGGCGGCTGATCCGTAGCTGCGATCGGCTGCTGCGCGCCGCCCCCGCCGGGCGCGCGGTGTTCGTGACCACCGCCCGGGCACGCGCGCCGAAGGCCTATTGGGGTCTGTATGGCGCCACCAAGGCGGGACTGGAACATCTGGCGCTGAGTTGGGCCGACGAGGCGGCGAACCTGCCTTTGCGCGTCAATCTGTTCGATCCCGGACCGATGGCGACCCGGCTGCGCCGCGATGCCTTTCCCGGCGAGATCCAGGATTCGCTGCCGAAGCCCGCAACGGTGGCGCCGGCGCTGGCGGCGCTGTGCCTGCCGTCCGAGACCCGCACCGGCGTGCTGGTCAACCCGGTGGCCTGCGCGGTGCCCTGCGGGGTGCCCTACGGGGTGCCA
>JAKAZN010000475.1 GCA_021815835.1 Pseudomonadota bacterium | reverse complement strand
CTCAGGGCGGCGCGCCCCCCGCGCCGCCCTGTTTTTTTGCCCCGGCGGCGGTCGCCCGGTTCCGGTCGCCCGGTTCCGGCCGCCCGGTCAGAGCCAGCCCAGGCCGCGCGCCAGCATGTTCAGCGCGACCAGAAGGATCACCGGCACGAACAGTTTTTTCAACCAGACATTCGACACCCGGGTGATCGTCTTCGCCCCCAGGGTCGCGCCCAGCAGCACGCCGAGCGCCACCGGTGCCGCGATCGCCGGATCGATGTCGCCGCGCTGGAAGAAGATGCCCGCGGAGGCCGCCGCGGTCACCCCGATCATGAAATTGCTCGTGGTGGTAGAGACCTTCATCGGCAGCCGCATCGCCGTGTCCATCGCCAGCACCTTGAACGTGCCGCTGCCGATGCCGAGCAGCCCGGAGATCAGCCCAGCCACATACATCATGCTGAAGCCCCAGCGGATATGCGCGACGTGGTAGGCCACTTCCTGGCGCGTCCGCCGGTCCGGGTAGGTGCCGGGCAGATGCAGCTTCTCGGCCCATTTATGGTTGGCGACGCCGGCCGGCAGTTCCTCCCCCAGCCGCATCACCAGCGGCAGGGCCGAGATCAGCAGCACCACGCCGAAGACGATGAACAGGATGGTGGGATCGAGCAGGGTGGAGAGCAGTGCCCCGCAGATCGCGCCCATCGTGGTGGCGACTTCCAGGAACATGCCCACCCGCAGATTGGTCAGCCGGTCCTTCACATAGGCCGCCGCGGCGCCCGAGGAGGTGGCGATGACCGAGACGATGGAGGCGCCGATCGCCGCGGTGAACGGCACGTGGAACACCAGCGTCAGGATCGGCACGATGAACACGCCGCCGCCGAGGCCCACCAGCGCGCCCACGAAGCCGGCGAAGGCGGAGCTCGCCAGCACGAAGAAGAAAAATGGCAGGGTGCCGTCCTGGACCGTCGCCGGCTCCGGCCGGCCGAGCCAGGCGCCGATGCCGAAGATGCTGAACAGCAGGATCGCGAGCACGAGGGCGGTGATGATGACGTAGGTGCGGTCTTCCTCGATGGCGAAGGCCAGGATGGAGACGGCGACCCGCATCACCGGCGTCGCGAGCAGGATCAGCAGCCCGGCGACGATGATCGCCGGCGCGTCGCCCGCGAGCAGGCCGGAGAGGACGCGTGGCAGGGTGTCGGGGAAGGTGGGATGGAGGAGATGGCCGGTGTAGCGGAGCACGAAGAAATCCACGATCCCGCCGAGGATCACCGCGACGCTGAGCAGCACCCCGCCACGCAGGACGCCGCTGATGATGAGCTCGGTCTTGCGGATGACGTCGTCGTCCGGCCCAAGGGAGATGATCTTGCCGTTCGCGGTCTCGGTCGCCATGTCGTCTCGGTTCCGGATCAGGTGGCGTGAATCGGGCCCCGCGGCGAAGGACGCGTGAGCGCCCGCCTCGTTGACCTTGCCGGCAGGATCGATCCCGGCCTTGTCTGAAATATGGCCGGAATCACTGTGCCGGGGCGATTATCTGAAATTTCATGGCAGCCCGGCGGTAAGCGCATCGCCGGTCATGCGTCCGGGGGAGCCTCACCCGCCAGGCTGCGCCCGGCGACCTTGGTCTGCTTCGCAGCCCAATCCCGCGAAGCGGGAGAGGCTCCCTGCATCGGGGGTGAAAATTTCCCTGTCCCCGACACCCGAAAATTCCGTTCCTGTTGCATGGCAGGGCGCGGAGGTCGCGGAGAAGGCAAGACAGGGGTTGGGCCGCCACGCATCCACCGAGCAGGCAAAAGCTTCCCGGGCCGGGGGGACACGACCGGGGGCGCCGCCGAACAACCTGTTCCGCGTTCGCGCGATTCGCCTCTCATGCGGTTCGCCCCCACGCGGTTCGCTCGTGTCGAGCGGGTCGGACCCGGGGGGAGGCCGCCTGCCTGGGTCCCCGATGCGCCACCTTGGATGGGAACTTCCCCATGGTCCGCCAACGGGGAATTCCATTCCGATTCTCATGGCGGGTGGTGTGCGGGAAGGGGCGGTCGGTGGGCGCGGGGAGGCTTGCGGTGGGCCATGGACCGCGAGGCGCCGGGTTCGTATATCTGCGCCATGACCATTGGCACCTGGATGCACACCCGCCTGTTCGGCCGCCCCGTCGGCACCGACGCGGACGGCAACACCTATTACGAGACCCGTCGCCGGATCGCCGGGACCCGCACCCGGCGCTGGGTGATCTATGCCGGCGCGCCCGAAGCCACCAAGGTCCCGCCGGAGTGGCATGCCTGGCTGCACTACACCACGGACTCGCCGCTGCCGGTCGCCGCCCGCCGCCCATGGCAGCGCGCGCACCGACCGAACGCGACCGGCACCGAGGCGAGCTATCGCCCCCCCGGCCACGATTACAGCGGCGGGACCCGCGCGCGCGCCACGGGCGACTACGAAGCCTGGTCACCCGGACGCTGAGCGCACACCCATGCCCCGCCGCGACACGACCGAGATCCTGACCGGCCTGGCGGTCCTGGCCGTCGCGATCGGCTTCCTGGGCTACGCGCTCGCCCATTCCGGCTCCAGCCGCGTGGGCAGCGGCTATACGCTGGTCGCGCGGTTCGACAATATTGCTGGCCTGTCGGTCGGCGCGCCGGTGCGGCTGGCGGGGGTGGAGATCGGCCGGGTCGAGAGCGAGACGATCGATCCGCGCACCTATCTCGCGAATGTGCTCCTGTCGGTGCGCCCGGACATCAAGCTGCCCAAGGACAGCAGCGCCACCGTGGCGAGCGAGAGCCTGTTGGGCGGCGAATATCTCGCGATCGATCCCGGGGCCAGCGACACCATGCTCCAGCCGGGCCAGGCCATCACCATCACCCAGGGCGCGGTGAGCATCGAGCAATTGCTGGGCAAGTTCATCTTCAGCGCGACCAGCATGGTAAGCGCGCTCGGCCAGCAGAAGCCCGGCGGCGCGCCCGCGCCGGTCCCCGCGCCGGGCGCCCCGCCGGGCGCCCCGCT